>CANQGW010000015.1 GCA_947623555.1 uncultured Clostridia bacterium | reverse complement strand
TCATTTAACTTTGATGGAAAAAATGATTATATAAAAGTACAATATGATAGTAAAGAGCAAAAAGATGCATTAGCGAAAAATGGATTTACATTCGAATTTTATGGAAAATGGGATAGTGGAACGACTGATCAAAAAGTAGAAGGGGGAACATACAAAGGAATATTTTGCTATTGGGATGGAGATGAGTCTAGAACTGCGAGGTTTAGATTTGGAATAGAAGAGGGTGAAAAAAAGGTAAAGTGGAACGCGGGATATGCAGAGGAAGCACCTTCTGATTATAGTCGAAGTCCATATTATTGGAATATTTACTATGATGTAGATTTAAATAGATTAAAAGGAGGTTGTTATATAACCGTAACTGTAGATACATCTAAAGCATATACAGTAGAAGATAAAGATGGAGAATACTATAAACAAACTGTTTATATTGATGGAGAAGAATTATACAGTGGAAATTATAATAAGAAACAGTGGGATAATTTTGTAAAGAATGCTTTACCAACATTAAAATATTTTTGTATTGGGCGTGCTGACATGACAAAGGGAGGGGCATGGTGTTATTCGAAGATGAACGCTTATTGCTTAAGGTTATATAGTAAGGCATTATCGAAAGAAGAAGTAATGAAAAACTATGAAAAATCAGTAGAATATCATTCTAAATTAACTAAATAAGATATAAGACCTTATTTTTATGATAAAAATAAGGTCTTAAAATTTATATGAAAAATGTGTCGAAAAGATTTTTTAAAATTAGTTTATAATTATTATCACATCATTTTATGTATCCATTTGACAAACCAATTGAATATGGAAAAAATGATCTAGATGGCATTTTATTATAAAAAATAAACAAGTATTTCATTATACTATTACAAAGTAAAAAACAACAAAAAAATTTTCTTTAAGGTATATACTTAAAGAAAATTTTTATATGATTATGATAGCAATAAAACCTTACAATGTCAAGGAAAAATGGCAAAGTTTTGTATAAATTTTTTGATTAAAATTTTTAAAAATTCCTCATTTTTTGAAGTCAAAAAAATGCTTGTAATTAAGTGGATGAGCCGTTTACAAGCATTTTTGCATTTTCTTTAAGTATATACCTTAAAGAAAACTTGCAAAGGAGGAAAAAGCCTTGAAAAACAAAGGAATAACGCTAATTGCATTAGTAGTAACCATAGTAGTTTTATTAATATTAGCAGGAGTAAGTATAACAGCAGTATTTGGAGATAATGGAATAATAAGTGGTGCACAAAAAGCAAAAGATAAAACAGATGAAGCTATAGAGCAAGAGCAAGAGGATGTAGGAAAACTAGTTAATCAATTAGAAGAGTTTGAAAGATCAGGTTTGCCAGATACAGTAAAAGAAGCAATACAAAAAGGAACAATATTTACGGCAAATAAGCAAATAAAAGATGAAAGTGGAAAGACAATGACAGTGCCAAAGGGATTTAAAGTAAAAGAAGGAACAACCATAGATGAAGGAGTAGTAATAGCAGATAGCGAAGGAAATGAATTTGTGTGGGTACCATGTACAGTAGATGAATACAAAAAACATGACTATGAAATAAAAAAGGTTGATGATATTTCTAATAAAGCTGATGGAGAAAATAATGATAAAGGCTGGAACACATATCTTTATAGAAAATATAGTGACTGGAAAGATGATGAAATAGATGAAGAGAAAAATAAAAAAAGTGTAGAAGAAAATAAAGGCTTTTATATAGCAAGATATGAAGCAGGAGTACCAAGTAATGCAGACTTTTATGTTGATGAAAGTACATCTGACAAAAGTTATAAAGATGCAAATTCAAAAGATACAACGCAAACAAAAACTGGGGAAAATCTAAAACCAGTAAGCAAAGCAAGAAATCAATGCTGGAATTTAATAAGTCAAATAAATGCGTTAAAAGTATCAGAAAGAATGTATAGCGGAGATAGTTACGGAGTAAGAAGTCAATTAGTAGATGGAACAGCGTGGGACACAATAGTAACATGGATGTCAGAAGAGTACGAAGATATAGAAAAAGTTAGTACAAGTAAAGGAAACTATGCAAACAGTACCGGAAATAATCAAATAACAGTAGATAATTGTTTATTTGCAGAGCACTTACGTCAATACAAAAACGGTGCAGTTAAAAATTGGTGTCTAGGAAAAAGTTACCAATATGGATCATTCACATCTGGATATACTGAAAACTGGAGTGATACCAAAAACGATCCAAGTACAAAGTATAATAACTATGATAATAACCTTGAAACTTATAAATATAATCATTATGTAGAAATGGCAACAGGAGCAAGTGACAATACAAAATTAAAAAATATATATGATATGGCAGGAAATATGTACGAGTGGACTACAGAGTATGGATATCATAATGGACAAACCAGCGGTACGAAGTACGCTGTTCGTCGTGGGGGAGGTTTCTATAGCAACGGTAGCACCGTCCCAGTCTCTATCCGTTTGGGCGGCGAATCAACTACTGACGCAAGTAATCCGGACCTCAGTTTCCGTGTCGTACTTTATGTAAAGTAGGAACCAAGTCGAAATAAGTCACAATATGGCATACGAAATCCTAAATAAGTAAAAAACAACAAAAAATTTTCTTTAAGGTATATACTTAAAGAAAATTTTTATATGATTATGATAGCAATAAAACCTTACAATGTCAAGGAAAAATGGCAAAGTTTTGTATAAATTTTTTGATTAAAATTTTTAAAAATTCCTCATTTTTTGAAGTCAAAAAAATGCTTGTAATTAAGCGGATGAGCCGCTTACAAGCATTTTTGCATTTTCTTTAAGTATATACCTTAAAGAAAACTTGCGAAGGAGGAAGAAGTGTTGAAAAACAAAGGAATAACGCTAATTGCATTAGTAGTAACCATAGTGGTTTTATTAATATTAGCAGGTGTAAGTATAACAGCAGTATTTGGAGATAATGGAATAATAAGCGGAGCGCAAAAGGCAAAAGATAAAACAGATGAAGCTATAGCACAAGAGCAAGAGGATGTAGGAAAACTAGTTAATCAATTAGAAGAGTTTGAAAGATCAGGTTTGCCAGATACAGTAAAAGAAGCAATACAAAAAGGAACAATATTTACGGCAAATAAGCAAATAAAAGATGAAAGTGGAAAGACAATGACCGTGCCAAAGGGGTTTAAAGTAAAAGAAGGAGAACTAATAGAAAATGGAGTAGTAATAGCAGATAGCGAAGGAAATGAATTTGTGTGGGTACCATGTACAGTAGATGAATACAAAAAATATGAATATGAAGTAAAAAATGTGAATGATACTTCTAGTACAGCGGATGGAGAAAACAACGATAAAGGCTGGAACACACGTTATTATAGGGCATATAGTGACTGGAAAGATGATGAAATAGATGAAGCAGCAAATAAGAAAAGTGTACAAAATAATGGAGGCTTTTATATAGCAAGATATGAAGCAGGAGTACCAAAGGGTGCTAGCTTTTATGTAGATGCTTCAAGTGATAATAAACCATATCAAACAAGTAAAAATGATATAAGCGGAAATATAAAGCCAGTAAGTAAAAAAGGTGTGCAAGCATGGAATTTAATAAGTCAAATAAATGCTAAAGAAGTATCAGGAAGAATGTATAGCGAAGAAACTTACGGAGTAAGAAGTCAATTAGTAGATGGAACGGCATGGGATACGGTCGTAACATGGATGGCAAAAGATAGTAATTATAAAGATATAGAAAAAAATAGTACAAAATATGGAAACTATCAAAATAGTACTGGAAATAATCAAATAACAGCAGATAATTGTTTATTTGCAGAACACTTATATAAATATAGAAAAAGTGATAATGCAGGTATGGGTTGGTGTATAGGAAAAATTTATCAATATGGAAAATTCGAATCAGGATCTATATTAAACTGGACTGATTCAAAAAACGATGCAACTGATAAATATAATAACTATGATAGTGATACTAATACTTACATATATAATCACAATGTAGAAATGGCAACGGGAGCAAGTAACAATACAAAATTAAAAAATATATATGATATGGCAGGAAATATGTACGAATGGACAACAGAGTATGGATATCATAATGGACAAACCAGCGATACGAAGTACGCTGTTACTCGTGGAGGCAGTTTCCACAACTGGGGTAGCGATTGCCCCGTCTCTCTCCGCCATGGACACTTTAAGGCCAATATTGCAAATGAGCCTACTTTCGGTTTCCGTGTTGTACTTTATGTAAGGTAGAAGGTATATAAATTTTTTGAACAACATACACAATTTTGTGTAATTTAAGTAAATATATAATAAACTCTTGATTTTATAGAAAAAAAATGTTACAATAATTAGCGTTAATAAATAAAAACCATTGAAAAAGCAAAGTAAGTAAAAGAACAAATAAGAAAGAGAGATAAACATTAGCTGAAAGTTTATTATTATTTACTTTTACCGAAATTTCACTTTGAAGGCCTTTTTCTGAAATGCATTAAGTAGGGAAAAGCGTTAGTTACGTTATAACTAAATAAGGTTAATAATATCTTAAAATTTAAGATTAATTAATAAAATTAGGTGGTACCACGAAAGCTCCATTTCGTCCTATGCAAGGGCAAATGGAGCTTTAATTATGCTTAAAAACAAAAGGAGGTAAAATATGAAAGAGCAAATAGAACAAATAAAAAAGCAAGCACTTGAGCAAATACAAAATGCACAAGATGCCAAAGCTTTAGATGAGGCAAGAATTAAATATTTAGGTAAAAAAGGTGAACTTACTTTAATATTAAGGGGCATGGGAGCTCTTACACCGGAAGAAAGACCTGTAATTGGAAGTTTGGTAAATGAAGTAAGAGATGAGCTAGAAGCTAAAATAGAAGAAGGGGAAAAGCATTTTGCAAATTTAGAAATTGAAAAAAAACTAAAAGAAGAAAATATTGATGTAACTATGCCAAGTACAAAAAACAGTTTAGGAAGCGTGCACCCAATTACACAAATTATTAATGATGTAAAAGAAATATTTATTGGAATGGGTTATGAAATAGCAGATGGTCCAGAAGTAGAACTTGCAACATATAATTTTGATAAATTAAACACACCACCAGACCACCCTGCAAGAGATGTGCAAGACACATTTTATATTACAGATGATATAGTACTTCGTTCTCAAACATCACCAGTTCAAGCAAGAGTTATGGAAAACACAAAACCACCAATTAAAATTATTTGCCCAGGGGCAGTATATCGTTCAGATAGTGTAGATGCAACACATTCACCAGTATTCCACCAAATAGAAGGATTAGTAATAGACAAAAATATATCTATGGCAGACTTAAAAGGCACACTTGCAATGTTTGCTAAAAAATGTTTAGGAGAAAAGACATTAGTTAGATTTAGACCACACCATTTTCCATTTACAGAGCCAAGCGCAGAAGCAGATGTATCATGCTTTGTTTGTGGAGGAAAAGGTTGTAGGGTATGTAAAGGTGAAGGTTGGATAGAGCTTTTAGGTTGTGGTATGGTTCACCCTAATGTACTTAAAAATTGCGGAATAGACCCAGAAGAGTACAGCGGATTTGCCTTTGGTTTTGGTGTAGAAAGAATTGCAAT
The DNA here is from genome assembly GCA_947623555.1 of uncultured Clostridia bacterium. Classification (GTDB taxonomy): domain Bacteria; phylum Bacillota; class Clostridia; order TANB77; family CAG-508; genus CAG-273. The sequence continues at coordinate 26,957 of CANQGW010000015.1, read as the reverse complement.
GGCAAAATTCGGAATAGATGATATGCGTTTATTATACGAAAATGATGTAAGATTTTTAAAACAATTTTAAATAAGGGAGGAAATATAAATGAAAGCAAGTATAGAGTGGCTAAATGAATATGCAGATATTAATACTGGGGCAAAGCAATTAGCAGATATTCTTACAATGACTGGTTCTAAAGTAGAAACTATAGAATCGCAAGGAAATGATATTGAAAATGTTGTTGTTGGAAAAATATTAGAAATAAAACCACATGTGGATTCTGACCATTTAGTAGTAACTAAAGTAGATGTTGGAGGTGGCGAAATATTACAAATTGTAACAGGAGCAAAAAATATTAAAGAGGGGGATATTATTCCAATAGCAAAAGACGGCTCTAAATTACCAGGAGGGATAGAAATAAGAACTGGTAAATTAAGAGGTGTTGACTCTTGCGGAATGATGTGTTCTGTTGGAGAACTTGGTTTAGATATTAATAGCTATCCAGATCAAATAGAAAATGGAATTATGATTTTATCAAGTAATTTAGAAAAAGAACTTGGAAAAGATATTAAAGAAGTACTAGGCTTAAATGAAACTGTTTTAGATTTTGAAATTACTCCAAACAGACCTGACTGTTTATCTATTGAAGGTTTAGGAAGGGAAGTTGCAGTTTCTTTAGATGTACCTTTTAAAGATCCTCGTAAAAATATAGATGAAATGAATGTGGAAAATAAAGAAAATATAGAAGGTTTAACAGTAGATATTACAGCACCTGATTTATGTTATAGGTATGTTGCAAGAGTGGTAAAAGATGTAAAAATAGCACCTTCTCCAGCATGGATGGCAAAAAGGTTAAATAGCTGTGGAGTAAGAGCAATTAATAATATTGTTGATATAACTAACTATGTTATGCTTGAAATGGGTCAGCCAATGCACGCATTTGATATTAATTCCATTGAAGGAAAGCATATTACAGTAAGAAGAGCTAAAGCACAAGAAAAAATTATTACATTAGATGATCAAGAAAGAACATTAAATGAAAACATGTTAGTTATTAGTGATGATAAAAAGGCAGTTGCTATTGCCGGAGTTATGGGTGGACAAAATTCTGAAATAGAGGAAAATACACAAACTGTAGTATTTGAATCAGCAGTATTTTATGGAGGTAGTGTTAGAAAAACTGCTAAAGCAGTAGGGTTAAGAACAGAGTCTTCTAGCCGTTATGAAAAAGGTCTATCACCAGAAAACGCTTTAAGAGCAATAAATAGAGCAGTAGAATTAGTTGAGCAAATTGGAGCAGGTAAAGCAGTAGAAGGCAAAATAGATGTATATCCAGCAAAACAAAAAGAAGTGAAAATTCCACTACAAGTAGAAAGAATTAACCTTTTACTAGGAACTAATTTATCAAAACAAGAAATGATTAACATTTTAGAAAAATTAGATATTAAAGTAGAAAACGACATAGTTATTCCACCATATTTTAGGCAAGATATAGAAAGCACAGCAGATGTAGCAGAAGAGGTATTAAGATTTTATGGTTATGATAAACTAGGCACTACTTTAATTAATGCAGAAACTACACTTGGTGGAAAAAATAAAGAACAAAAAATAGCAGACAGTGTATCAGAATTTTTAGTAAATAGTGGTTTATCAGAAATTTGCACTTATGGATTTTTAAGTGAAAAGGATTTAGCAAAATGCAACATAACAGGGGATAATCCATATCTTACACAAGCAGTTAAAATTCAAAATCCATTAAGTGAAGACTATACATTAATGAAAACTACATCTATTCCAAGTATGATGCAAATGTTAGCAAATAACAATAATTACAAAAATCAAGAAGTAAAACTATTTGATTTATCTAGAGTATATCAAAATAAAAATAATGCAATTGAAAATGGTAATTTACCAGAAGAAAGCAATATTTTAACAATTGGTATGTATGGACAAAAAGAGAACTTTTATACATTAAAAGGGTTGGTAGAAAATGTTTTAGAATTAGCAGGCATACCAAAACTTGATGTTAGAAAAGAGCAAAATAATAAAATGTATCACCCTGGTAGATGTGCAAACTTTAACATTGGTAATGATGTAATTGCAACTATTGGTGAAGCAAATCCTTTACTTACAAAAAATTATGATATTACTCAAAGAGTATTAATTGCTGAAATTAATATAGACAAAATAACAAAATATGCTAGAAAAACTAAAAAATATGCACCAATTACAAAATTCCCAGCAGTAGAAAGAGATATTAGCATGGTATTAAACGAAGAAATAGAAGTAGGGGAAATTGAAAAAATTATTCAAAAGAAATCTAAAAAATTATTAGAAGAAGCAAAACTATTTGACATATATAGAAGCGACAAATTAGGAGAAAACAAAAAAAGTGTTGCATATAGCTTAAAATTTAGAGTGCCAGACAGAACTTTAACAGATGAAGAAGTAAATGGTGTTATGAAAGAAATTGTTTCAGAATTAGAAAAGACATTAGGAGCAGAATTAAGAAAATAGCTCACTAAATAAAAGCCAGAAATATTATGAATTAGTGTCATAATGTTTTGGCTTTTATTGTTGTTAATAAGAAAGTATTATATTATTTTCGTAAGCGAGTTAAGGTGGGGACCGACAAGCATAGAAACCGTTAAAGATTGCAATGGCGTATTTTTATTATGTAGAGGCAATCTATTACGGTTTCTGCGTAGTTGGGGCGAGCGAGAAAATAATATAATACTTTCTTATGATATAAAAATAGAATTTTATTTTCAATGTAAAATCATTTATATAATTTCTTATTTAAAAACATTGAATCCATTTACTTAATATATTTTTAGCAATATTCTCCGTCCTATGATCCTTATCAAATTTAGGGTTAAACTCAACCAAATCAGCAGACTTAATAATATTTGCATACTTTACAATTTCATCAACTAAACTATAAGTTTGCTCTAAATTAATTCCATTTGCAGCTGGAACTGAAACGCCTGGAGCAACCTCTGGGTCAATTAAATCTAAATCAAAACTTATATGTACACCATTAGTTCCATTACTTGCAATTTCAAAAGCTTTTTTGCAAATAGCTTGAACACCTTGCTCATTAATATCTTTAGTAGAAAATACTGTTACACCTGCATCTATAATATTTCCCCATTCCCAAGGATCAATATCCCTGCCACCAACAATTACTGTATTTTTAGGGTTATAAAACGGTCCATCATGAAATGGAGCTAAAATACTTTTTTCATAATGTGTAGCAACTGCCAAAGGAAGGCCATGTAAATTTCCTGTAACAGATGTAGGATATGTATTAAAATCACCATGTGAGTCAAACCAAATTAAACCTAAATTTTTGTAATGTTTAATTGAAGCTAATGTAGAAGCAATAGCAATTATATGGTCACCACCAACGGTTAAAGGAAATTCGTTTTTAACTAGGCAGCCATATACTATTTGATAAAGCTCTTTATTAAACTCATCAATTGCTGTTAAGTTTCTTTTTTCACATTTAGAATCCAATGCTTTTACTGCTAGTACTAAATTTTGCATTTTTTTATTATATAAATTTATTTGCTCATTATACATATCTTGTTCAAAATGTGCCTCGTGCATTTGAAGTAAAAGAGAGTTAAATTCTTTTACAAAGTCATCAATGGTTTCTTTATTTGTACTTGAATTTTTAAAGTCAACTGTTTCTTTTTTGTCATCTTTTTTAACTAAATAATTATTAGAAATATTATTAGCCTTTAATTCATTCGTTAATATTTGTGGACCTGTTGCTGCACCATCCACATTTACACCTAAATCAGTGCAAGCATTTATAATTGAAATGTTTCTCATAATTTAATAACCTCATAAATGTAATAATAATCATGATAATTATCAAAGATTAATTTTACCGCTTAAAATTATAACATAAATTAAGAAAAAAGCTAGTCTTTTTTAAAAACTAGCAAAAAATAAGTTGTTATAGGCAATAATTATAACTCTACTATTGTTACACCCATTTCACCTTCACCAAAAGTACCTAGGCGAAAAGACTTAACATGAGCATTAGTTTTTAAATATTTATGAATTCCTTCCCTTAATTTTCCTGTACCTTTTCCGTGAACAATGCGAATAGGGGAAACGTGAGCCATTGCACAGTCATCAATATATTTATCAATAATATAAACCGCATCATCTACATTTTGCCCAATTACATTTATTTCGGTTGAAACCGTTTTAGCTTTTGAATTAGAAATAGTATGAACACTGCTATTTGTACTATTTTTATTTATAGTGCCTTGCTGTATTTTATTAAGCTTGCTAATTTTTAAATTCATTTTAGCAGAACCAACCTGAACTGCAACCTCTTGTGACTTATTTACATTTGGGCTAATAATAGTTCCTTCAAGATTAAGTGATGGAATAAACACATGTAATCCTTCTTTGATATCTTCTAAATGTAAAGTGTCCTGCGAGTTAACCTCTATATTTGGAATAAAGTCTTTTACTTTTTTATTTAACTTATCTCTATTTGCATTAGCCTTTTTTAAATCAATATTATTTGAGTTTAACTCTTGTATAATGCTATTTACCTCTTCTTTAGCATCTAATATAATTTCCCTTGCCTCTTGCTTTGCCTTTTCTATTAAAGTTTTTTTGTTATCCATAAGATCTTGCTGCTCTTTTTCTAAAGACTGCCTTAAAACTGTAATTTGATTTAAATTCTTTTCAGTTTCTTCCTTTTCTTTTTCAATTGTTAACTTATCCTCATAAATATTTTTAAGCAATTCTTCAATTGAAATTTTATCTGTTTTTAAAAAAGAGGAAGCATTTTTTAAAATATTTTCATTTAAACCAAGCCTTTTACTAATTTCAAAAGCATTACTTTTACCAGGAATTCCAAGCAAAAGTTTATAAGTAGGTTTTAAATTTTCTAAATCAAACTCAAAGCTAGCATTTTCAAAACCATCTGTAACTAAAGCAAATTCTTTTAGCTCTTGATAATGGGTAGTACAGCATATAAAAGCACCAGCATCATTGCAGTATTTTAAAATGCTAATTGCCAAAGCAGAACCCTCTATTGGGTCTGTACCAGAACCAAGTTCATCTAATAAAATTAAGCTGTTATTATTTACATTATTAGTAATATTTATAATATTCATCATGTGAGCAGAAAACGTACTCAAAGACTGCTCAATACTTTGTTCATCACCAATATCTACAAAAATTTTAGAAAATACACAAATACAGCTTTTTTCGTGGCATGGTATTGGAATACCAGAGTATGCCATAATAAGTAATAACCCAATTGTTTTTAAAGCAACAGTTTTACCTCCGGTATTTGGACCTGTAATTAATAAGCAAGAAGTGTTGCTATCTAGCGAAATATCAATAGGAACTGCCAAATTTTTATCTAATAATGGGTGCTTTGCTTTATAAAAACTAATACATTTTTCATTATTCAAATTAGGAATGTTATAGTCTTCACATTTGCCGTAACTTGCTTTTGCAAAAATTAGGTCAATTTCACCAATAGAATGTAAATTTTGTAATAGCTCATTGGTACATGAATAAAGCAAAGAAGAAAGCTCATGCAAAATATTTTGTATTTCTAACTCTTCTTCAATTTGAAGGTGATTTATTTCATTATTAAGCTCAAATACAGAAGTTGGCTCAATATATAAAGTAGAGCCACTGCTTGATGTGTCATGAATAAACCCTTTAATAATACTTCTATATTCTTCTTTTACAGGAATAACATACCTATTATTTCTAATAGTTACAATAGGCTCCATAATATATTTTGAGTATTTGCTAGAATGAATAAATGAATTTAATTTATCTTTTACATTTTGTTCTAAACTTTTTTTGCTTTTACGAATAGATAAAAGTTTAGGAGAAGCATTATCATCAATTGTATTTTCATCTAAAATTTTACTACTAATATTTTTTTCTATACTAGGGTTTGTATAAAGCATAGAAAAGTAATCGTCTAATAAATTAAAATTAGAAACATCTTCATCATCATAAAAATACTTGCGTAGTTCGTATGACATTTTTAAAACTTTAGCTATATTTAGCAAGCTTTTTGCAGATAATGTTTGCTCACTTTCTAACAGTTTAACTGCTGGCTTAAGATCTTCTATTTCATATAATGGAGGCATGCCTTTTTTATAAAGTAAACTTGTTGCCATATTAGTTTTAGCTAATAAGTTTGTAACCTCTTCAAATGAAAAGCTAGGAACAAGCATATTACAAAGGCTTTTACCAAGATATGTTTTGCAATGCTTTTCAATTATTTGTATAATTTGATGATATTCTAATTTATTTAAAACTGTGTCCATTAAAAAATCCTTCCCAATAAAAAAATTACACTAATATTATGGCACAAAAACGCGTAAATTACAAGGATTACCTACAAATAGATATTTATAAAAAGTGAATTATGTGTTCTCCTTGACAAAATTTAAAGCTATTGATAATATTATAGAAGAAAAGAACCTAAAAATCTACATGGAGGCATAATGTTACTATATCCAAAACTATATTTGAATAGTGTAAAAGAAATTAATAATTCTATACTAAATAAATATAACTTAAAAGGTCTTATTTTAGATGTAGATAATACTTTAATAGATTACGAAAAAAATATACCTGACGGTATTGAAGAGTGGGCAAAAAGCCTAAAACAGCAAGGAATTAAACTTTGTATTTTATCAAATTCTAATAATAAACAAAAAGTAGAAACAGTAGCAAAAAAATTAAATATTCCATATTTATATTTTGCTCAAAAACCGTTAAAAAAAGGTTTTAAAAAGGCAAAAGAGATATTGCGGTTTGGATGAAAAATATATTGCATCAGTGGGGGATCAAATTTTAACAGACGTTATTGGAGCAAACCGTAGTAATATTTTTTCTATTTTAGTAAAGCCAATTGATAAAAAAGATATATGGATTACAAAAATAAAAAGACCAATAGAAAATTTTATTATACAAAAATACCAAAAACAAAAGAAATATTAAGGAGAAAATTAAAATGTACATAAATGATATTCATATTTTAACTTATGTGATAGTGGGCATAATAGGATTATTTACAGGGCAATTTATAGACTGGTGCAATAAGGCATTACCAGATGAAAAAAAAGTTTTTTCAAAACAATTTTTTACAGAATATTTAAAAAATTGTAAACCACAATATATATTAATGTTAATTACATCAGTAGCATTTTTAGCATTACTGTATAAATTTGGTTTAAGTATTGAATTTTTAAAATATTCAATTTTAACAGCAATTTTATTATCTGTATTTTGTATAGATTTAAAATTGCAAATAATACCAAACAGATTAAACCTAACTATTTTTGAACTAGGAATTATTTTTACATTTGTAACTGCAATTCTTGATACTAGTAGAGGAATAAATATTTTCACAGATAATATATTAGGAATGCTTGTAGGTGGAGGCATTTTCTTAATAATAAATGTAATTGGAGGTTTAATTGCTGGAAAAGAAGCCATGGGCTTTGGTGATGTTAAATTAATGGGAGCGCTTGGATTATTTTTTGGTTGGTTTCCAATTATTATAATTTCAGTCATAGCATTTCTATTAGCAGCAATAATTAGTATTGGAATTTTAATTTTTAGAAGAAAAGGAATAAGTGAATATATACCATTCGGACCATTTATAGTAATGGCATGTTTATTAGTAATTTTTATACCATTTGATTTATTAATATCAATTGTTTTTAAAATTTTCACCCTAGGAATGTACCAAGGATAAAATAAAATATTAAGTTGGTAGGTGATTTTATGAACGAAAAAATTAATTGGTTAAGGGAAAAAATGAGGGGGTTAAACATACAAGGAATGATAGTTTCTAACCCAGTTAATATTAGGTATTTAACTGGAATTAATGCTGAAGGGGTTTTGTTAATTACTAGAAAAGAAAACTATTATATTACAGACAGCAGATACATAGAAGATGTACAAAACACAATAACAATAGATGATGAAATTATTGTAAACAATATTGCAGATATTAGTGAATACGATTATGAAAATTTTTTCTCGTTTTGTGAAAATGTTGGATTTGAAGAAAATTACATCACTTACGCAACTTATAAAAATTATATGCATAAATATAAAGCTAATAATTTAGAAGAAACAGATGGCATATTAGAAAAGCAAAGGATGATTAAAGACGAAAAAGAAATAAGCTTGCTTGAAAAAGCATGCAGTTTAACAGATGAATGCTTTACACACTTAATTCAATTTATAAAAATAGGCATGACAGAAAAGGAAATAGCGTATGAAATAGAAAAATATTTTTTAGAGCATGGGGCAGACTCTATTTCATTTGAAACAATTGTAGCATCTGGAAAAAACTCATCCAAACCACATGCAAAAGCAACAGACAAAAAAATAGAATCTGGAGACCCAATTACAATTGATTTTGGGTGCAAATATAAAGGGTATTGTTCAGATATGACAAGAACAATTTTTGCAGGTTTTGTACCAGAAGCCATAAAACCTATTTACAATTTAGTTTTATCAAATCAATTGCAAACTGCAAAAGACATGAAAGAAGGAGCAGATATTCGTATAATTTCTAGAAATGTAGATAATGACTTTCGCTTAAATGGTTATAGTTTAGTTCACAGTTTGGGTCATGGAGTAGGTTTAGAAATTCATGAACATCCTTTTATAAGTGTTAAAAATGATAGTACATTAAAAGCAAATATGGTAGTTACAAATGAACCAGGTATTTATATCCCAGGTGAATATGGAGTTAGAATAGAAGATACAATATTAATTACAAAATCTGGTTGCATAAATTTAACAAAATCAGATAAAAATTATATTATAGTAGATAGTATAATTTCTGAAAAATAAATAGAAAAAACAGCAATTACTTGATTTTAAACCTATTTTGGTGTATAATATCAAAGTGCTTGCAAATATGTAAGTTAAAACAAGTTATAATAAAATGTATTTTGAAAGGGGAATTAATAATTATGGCAGAAGTATATATGGCAGGAGATTTTAGAAACGGAACAACATTTGAAATGGATGGAAATGTATTTAAAGTAGTAGAATTTCAACATGTAAAACCAGGAAAGGGTTCAGCTTTTGTTAGAACAAAACTAAAAAATGTTATTTCAGGAGCAGTAATTGAAAAAACTTTTAATCCATCTGAAAAATATCCAGCAGCAGAAATTGAAAAAAGAGAAATGCAATATTTGTATAATGACAGTGGAATTTACTATTTTATGGATAATGAAACATACGAACAATTACCACTTAATAAAGAGCAACTTGGTGACAGTTTAAAATTCTTAAAGGAAAATATGAATGTTAAAATTTTATCATATAAAGGAAATGTATTTTCAGTAGAGCCACCAATGTTTGTTGAATTAGAAGTTACATATACAGAACCAGGATTTGCTGGTAATACTACTACAACTTCAGGAAAACCAGCAACATTAGAAAATGGTTATGAAATTTCAGTTCCAATGTTTGTAAACATTGGTGATGTTATTCGTATTGATACAAGAACTGGCGAGTATATGGAAAGAGTTTAATAATTGGAAGGAAGTTAATCTAAACTATGGCAGATTTAAGTAATCAATATAAACAAATATTTAAAGAATTAGAAGAAAATATTGAAGATGAAAAGCAAAGAAATTTTGTTATTAACAAATTTCAAGAACTTTCTGTTATATTTATGGACATTATAGATCGCCTAACTTATGTTACAGATGCTAGGGTTAAAGAAGTTGAAGAAAAGCAAAAAGCAATAGAAAATAAAATATTGTCTGTTCAAAAAACAGTTGATGGTATTGAAAACGACATATATGAAGAGGAAGAAGCATACGAATTCGAAATAACATGCCCTTATTGTAATCATGAATTTATAACAGATATAAACAGTGAAACTAATTCAGAAGTAGAGTGTCCTGAATGTCATAACATCATTGAATTAGACTGGAATGTAGAAGATGATGACGAAGATGGTTGCCATCATTGCTCACGAGAATGTTTGAAAAATCAAGCATTAACGTATGACAGTGAGGAAAATGAAGAACAAGAAGATCAAGAAAATAATGATGAAGATGACGATGAAGATATGTAATAAAAAGAGCGAATATAAATTTTTAAATTTGTATTCGTTTTTTTAATGTAAAATTTGTACCTAATATAAAACTAATCTTCAAATAAACTTAATGGATCAACATATTCTCCATCAATTCTAACACCAAAGTGAAGGTGAGGACCAGTTGTAGCACCATTGGTGGGGTTGCCATTTTCATCTTTGTACTGATTTCCTTTAACTCCATAAACATTTTTAGGACCAACTTTTCCAATTACTTGTCCTTTTTTTACAATATCTCCGTACCTTTACAATAAAATTGGGGGAAACGTGGCAGTATGTAAACTTCATATTATTAACAGACAATGTAATAGTAAAACCACCGCCACCTAAAAAGCCAGTATAAGTAATTTTACCATCACAAACTGCAACAAAGCTACTCCCTTGAGGAGCACCAATATCAAGCCCTTTATGGTAGCTTGTAGCACCAGCAGTAGGTGAGGTTCTTTTACCAAAATATGAATTAATAGTAGTATAGCCGTGGAGCTGGCCATAAATATTCATTACTTGAATCAAACGAAAAATATAAATCTTCATCAAAAGAATTGTAAGAATTAATTATGGTTGGACCAAAAAAACATGATATAAAAATAATAAGAATAAATAAAAAGCAAAACAAAATATTAAAATACTTAAAAAAGCTACCAGACATTAAATTACTCCATTTCTAGTAGCCCCCAATTATTAATTTTCTTTTTTAGATAACTTTTTAAAAGTAAAAAATTTACTAATAAAAAAGTTTAATATAATAACAATTACAGTAATAATACATTTATTAATTAAAAATGCAATATTATCACTAAACATACCATAAAAACTGTGAATTACATCTACTAATAAAAATACCCCTACAATTTCTATTACCATTGTAAAACTTCTACCTAAAATAAATTTGCCAAACTCAACTAATTTTTCCTTTTTGGTATTAGCATAAGATGTAAAAACCCACCTGCTGTTAGTAAAATAAGCAAATAAAATAGAAACAATAATACCAATTGTACTAGCTAAATTTTCATTTATATGAACAAAAGCCTTAAATATATATGAAACAACAATATTAACAATTGTTGTTAAAACTCCAAATATTAAATAAAAAATAACTTCTTTACTACATATTTTTTTAAATAAAATTTTTAATTTTTCCATGCATTACTCCAATTTATTAATTTAATTAAAAACCTTTGATAGTTAATTATCAAAGGTAAGGTGGCAGGGGTAGTAGGATTCGAACCCACACAGGCGGTTTTGGAGACCGATGTGCTACCATTAACACTATACCCCTAAATTTTTAACTATATATTATATTAACATATTCACACAAAATGTGCAAGTAAAATTATCACTTTTATAAATTAAAATTTTTTGCAATTATACTTTACTTTTATTTTATTATTATATAAAATAAAGAAAAGTACAAAAGAATGTGAGGATACTTATGAAAAATAAAATTATAATTATTATTTTATTAGTCTTGTTCTTTTTATCAACAACGTTAAATGCAATTATACATGCATCTAATGTTGATGTACAACACCCAAACATAATAATGGAAGGTTACGAAAATAAACTATCAAATACAAATAATACTAATTCAGCTCAAGAAAATGCTGATAAAGGAATTGCAACTATTTCTCGTGATAAAATTATACAAAATTTACAAGATATATCAGAGCAAAAGCCAAGAAATACTAAAACAGCTCTTGTTATAGTTATTGTTACAATAACTGTGGCAATTATAATAGTATTAATTAGTTGGTGGTATAAAACAAATTGGTAATTAAACATAACTTAAAAATAGCACTCCATAAAGTGCTATTTTTGTTTTATATTTGGTGGAGATGAGGGGAGTCGGACCCCTGTCCAATAAACCTTCCATATTAACTTCTCCGAGTGCAGTTTGTTTTTAAAATTCCCTTTAAATATAACCTAACAAACAAGCTTATAAAAAAGGTAGCTATTTAAAAATACCAATTATTTCGATAGCTCAAAATAATTTCGTTTCCCACAAAATCGTCGCCTTATCTAAAGCTGTGGGAGCTAAAGTAAGACGTCGCTGCAACTAGGCAGCGTATGCTAATTCTCTATTATCAGCGTTTATTTTATTTTCTCACATTATTAAAGTGGCCAAGTGAGAATCCACTACTCGCTATTAATATTTCTAGAATACTGTCGAAACCAAATACATCCCCATATTTATTACAAATTTTATTATACTATATTTTAAGTAAAATAACAAGCTTAATACAGAAAATCTATTTGCATTTTTATTCCTATTTTGTTAAAATGTTACAAGAAAAGCTTTTTGAAAGGAAAAGGTTATGGTAGATTTAAAACAAAGTGTACAATATGTAAAAACAGTAGGTCCTACAAAAGTAGCTTATTTAAATAATTTAAACATATATACATTAGGTGATTTATTAACATATTTTCCAAGAGAATACGAAGATAGAAGTAAGCTAAAGGCAATTGATAGCATACAAGATGGGGAAGAAGTAACTATTGAAGCAAGGGTAGTTTCGGAAGTAAGCATAAACCGTATTCGTAAAAATATGATTATTTTAAAAACCATTGTAGAAGATGACACTGGAAGATGTACTATTACTTGGTTTAACCAAACATATATTAAAACACGCATAAAAAGGGGTCAAACTTATAGGTTTTTTGGTAAAGTAACTAAAGTTGTAAATCATTTTGAAATGCGTAACCCTGTTTTTGATGAAGTAGGAAAGCAAAAAAACACAGGTAAAATTATGCCAATATATCCTTCAACATACAACTTGTCACAAACGGCAATTAGGCAAGCAGTAGAAAATGCATTGTTATTGATAGATGGAAACATGCCTGAAACTTTGCCAGACTATTTATTAACTGACTATAATTTAGAAGGTTTAGAAAGTAGCTTAAAAAAAATACACTTTCCTTCTAACACTGAAGAAAGGTTACTTGCAAGAAAAAGGCTAGTTTTTGAAGAATTACTTACTATGCAATTAACATTGCTAGAGTTAAAAGGCGAAAGCCAAAGGTATGAAGGAATTAGTTTTGATAAAAATGTAAAAATGTCAGACGTAATTAATAGTTTACCATTTTCTTTAACAAAAGCACAATTAAAAGTGCTAGAAGAAATAGACAGTGACATGGAAAACAGTAAACCAATGAATAGGCTTCTTCAAGGAGATGTTGGTTCCGGCAAAACAGTAGTTGCTATGATTTGTGCATATAAAGCAGTAAAGTCTGGCTACCAAGCAGCAATAATGGCACCAACAGCAATTTTAGCAGAGCAACATTTTGAGGAATTTAAAAAAATATTAGAACCGTTTAATATAAAAATAGAGTTATTATTAGGTTCTACCAAACCAAAGAAAAAGCAAGAAATTTTAGAAAATTTATCAAATGGAGAAATAGATATATTAATAGGTACACATGCATTACTTACAGAAAATGTACTTTTTAAAAAACTTGGTTTAGTAGTAACAGATGAGCAGCACCGTTTTGGGGTTAAGCAAAGAGAAACTATTATATCAAAAGGTGAGCACCCTGATGTATTAGTTATGACAGCAACACCAATACCAAGAACACTTGCATTAATTTTATATGGCGATTTGGATATTTCAATTATTGATGAATTACCACCAAACAGAAAAAAAATAGAAACTTATGCAGTAACTAAAAGGATGGAAGATAGGGTAAATGCATTTATTAAAAAAAATATTGATGAAGGAAGGCAAGTATATGTAGTATGCCCATTAGTAGAAGAAAAAGAAACAGAAGAACAAAGCGCTGATTTAAAGGCAGTAAAAGAATGGACTGAAATTTATCAAAAGCAAATTTTTCCAGAATATAAAGTGGCATGTGTGTATGGAAAAATGAAGGCAAAAGAAAAAGAAGAGGTAATGAGCAACTTTAAAAATGGAAAAATAGATATTTTAATTTCTACAACAGTTATAGAGGTTGGCGTAAATGTACCAAATGCTAGTGTTATGGTTGTAGAAAATGCAGATAGATTTGGGCTAGCCCAACTTCACCAATTACGTGGTAGAGTAGGAAGGGGTAAATACCAGTCTTATTGTATTTTAAAATATGCAAGCAATTGCTCACAAGTAGGAAAAGAAAGAATGAAAACAATGCAAGAAACTAATGATGGCTTTGTAATTGCAGAAAAAGATTTAGAGCTTCGTGGTACTGGTGAATTTTTTGGAACAAAACAACATGGCTTACCAGAATTTAAAATTGCTAATTTATTTGTAGATATGCCAATGCTTAAATCGGTACAAAGCGTAGCACTAAAAATAGAGGCAGAAGATAGTGGTTTAAAATTAGAAAAAAACAAAAAATTACGTGCTTTAGTAGATGAAAAATTAAAACAAAGCATTTCACTTTAAGTATTGCACTAAATATTAATTTTTGATATTATAAATAAAATTTATACTAAAGGAGGAATATAATTATGAAAAAAGGAGTTACAATAGTTTTAGTTATATTAGCAGTAATTGTAGTTGTAGCATTAGTATATGTTGTATCTAAAAAAACAGATGGTCAAATACAAAATACAGGTGACACTGAAAAAGTAAACTCATTAAAATATGAATTAATTAGTGAAGAAAAAAACATGACACCGGGAGTAGAGTTTTCAAAAAGTAGTTTTGGCGAAGAGCAAAACTATTCTGAAATACCAAGTTGTGCTTTTGAGGGAGTAGATAAGGTATACAATTATGGTTCTTATGAAATAACTACAAGTAATATTGATGGAAAAGAGGTAATTTATTCTACATATCTTTTAGATGATGGGGTTGCTACACCAGAGGGTGTGAAAATTGCAGATGATAAGAGTGTTATGCTAAATGCATACGGGGAAAATTATACATTAAATGGTGCAGAGTATTTGTATACAGATGGAAATGTAAATTTATCTTTTATTGTAGAAAATGATGTTATAACAAGCATTTCTTATGTAATGGTAACTAATAACTAAAATTTAAAACTAATTTATATATTCAAAAGAAGAAATATAGTGATTTTTCTTTGATTTTTTAAATAATTATAAAAAAAGAATATAAATTGTTTTTTCGGCTCGCAGCGCCCTCGCTAAAGCGAGATTACCCTACTCGCCTGCAAAAACTAATTTATATTCTTTTTTAATTTACTGTATGAAATTCTTGTATTCAATTAGCTTTTTCTCATATAAGCTATCATTTTTAAAATTAGTCAAATCATAATTTTCTACTAATAAATCAGCAAAAAAATTAGAAAGTTTAGTAGCACCATTTAAATTCAAATGTAACCCTGCATCATAAGTATCAGTAGAAAAATCAATTCCAATTTCACTTGTATAATTTTTTAAATTATAATAATCAATATTATTATTTTCAGCATACTCTGCAATTTGTTTATCATACTCATCATACCAATAAGGGTATAAGCTAGGAGCCTTTATTAAAACAAGCTTAATATTATGCTCTTTGCATAATTTAGTAATTTTATTTAAATAATCATAACAAATATCAGCAAACTTATAATTTCCAAGAGGCTTTTGTGTAGGCAAGCTCTCTACAGGTTTTACATTTTTATTTACTAAAAAGCCATTAAAAGTATTAGACTTTCCATGCCAAAAATAATTAATATCTTCCAAACTTAATTCATCAAACCTAGAGTGGTAACGCAAAAGTGGAAAAACATAATATAGCATATTTTCCTCTTTGGTCATAGAAGCTTTAATAATATTTACCTTCTGTTTAGACCACTTCATATAATCAATAGTTAACCTGTTATAAGCCTCACTTACTGGCTCACTGTACCTCATAGCATTTACATTATAAACTACTACTTTAGGAGTTTCATACTTTAATGTTTCTTCTAAAATGTAGTAAGACTGCCAAATAAGTTGTTGTGAAGAACCCCTAATATATGACTTAATTCCTTGCCTTTCGTACATAACCATAGGGGAAAAGTTTGCATAAACTTCACAATCACCAATAAAAATAACCTCATGATCTTTTGACTCATTATAATACTGTGAAATCATACTACCTTCTACTAAACTAGTAGCATATTTGGGCTCTAAAAGCCTATTAAAAAATAGCAATATTAAAATAATTATTATAATTATAAAAAATATTCTTAATTTCCTCATGTTTTGCAATATCCTTTCAAACATTTTATGCTTAAATTATTACTTTAAAAATTACTATAAATAAAGCTATTTACATTAAATCCAATACCATAAATACCAAGTACAAGAACACATATTAGCAAAAGACCAATTAAAGCTACCTTTGTTTCTGGTTTTGCATTCAATATTTTAGGAAGCAATTTGCTTTTATTACCGTCATAAATAAATAGCAAACATGTAAATATAGCAAGTACTATAAAGCTAGCTAGATTAAGACCTAAATTTAAAATATTTGCACCAAAATCTGCATAGTTAAAATGTGTAAAAACAGAAATGATCATATTAATAGCAGTAACTGGATTTGGACAAATATAAAAAGACCATAAAAAGCAAATAATTATAAAAGTAATTAATCTATTTAAAGTTTTATATTTGGTTTTCCATTTATCGCCAAACATAACAAATATGCCATTTAAAATTCCCCATACAATATAATTAACTCCATGCCACAAACCCGAAACTGTAAATGTAATAAGCAAATTAATATTTTTTCTTAAAGTTCCTTTTCTGTTACCACCTAAAGGAATATAAATATAATCTTTAAGCCATGAGCTTAAACTAATATGCCATCTTCTCCAAAATTCTTTAATGCTTTCAGAAAAATATGGACTATCAAAGTTTTCCTCTAAATTAATGCCAAGCATTTTAGAGATTCCAAGCACAATATCTATTCCACCACTAAAATCAGCATAAATTTCAATTGCATAAAATACCATAGAAGCTAGGGCATAGGCACCTACATATTTAGCATCTCCATTTGTAAGTGTAGCAATTAATATAGCAATTCTATCAGCTATAATAAATTTTTTAACTAACCCAAAGCTTATTCTTAAAAGTCCATTTAATATATTTTCAAAAGTTAATTTCTTTTTTCCAAAAAGACATGTTTTCATATTTTCATATCTGCTAATAGGACCTATAAATAAATGGGGAATATATGCAATATATAAAGCAAAATTTAAAA
Source organism: uncultured Clostridia bacterium (assembly GCA_947623555.1). GTDB lineage: Bacteria > Bacillota > Clostridia > TANB77 > CAG-508 > CAG-273. The sequence goes on along the minus strand of CANQGW010000015.1, from coordinate 9,703 downwards.
AGTTTTTTTCAGGCTCATATTTTCCTTTATAAACATCTACTAAATATGAAACAATTTGCAAAGTATAATAAGAAACACCAAGTGGGGCAATAATAGATGCTTTTGTATAAGGTAGCATTTTAAATAATACTAAAATAAATATATTAAAAAATATTGTTAATATAAAAGCACATTTTTTGTGTTTTCCATTGTTAATATATTTTCCTGCAAAAAATGCAGAAATTATGCTAAACAAAATGAAAAATAAATTTTGAACGCCAAAACTTGCGTATATTAAAATGCTTATAATTAATAGTAAGCTATTTATGACCATATTTTGCTCCTTTTTTTAGTTCATATTTTTACTTTGCTTTAGGAAAAGAACTAGACCATTTCCTTCCATGCATTGCGCTACTGTTAGCCTTTTCTGTATCAGTTGCTGGACCTTGAATATGAGCAGTTGGTGTAGCATCATAATGACGCCATACTCCACCAGAATATACTAAATTCCAATAATGCGTTTTATCAGTTGTATAAATTAATTGGTTAGTAATTCCTTGTTTATCTAATGCTTTTTTTACAAGTAAAGCGTGTACATAACAGTTTCCTATATTATTTGTTAATCCATACCAAATAGGGTCATCTCCGCCCCAATTGCTATTATATCTAATTTTACTTCTAATTGTAGAAACAATTCCGCTTACACTTTTTCCAGCTAAATAGTTATTGTAAAAAGTATTAAATTTATTGTTTGTATCTGTTTGGTTATGTTGTACAGTAATTTTTCTACTCTTTGTAGTAGAGTTTCCTTTTTTATCTTTTGCAGTGTATTTTGCATAATAGGTGCCTGCAGAATTTAAGTTTACCTTACTTGTATCTACTGTAAAGCTTACATTGCCATCTTTTGCATCTACTGCTTTAACACCACTTTTAAAGTTAACAGAGCCTCCTCTTTTAATACTAATGTTAGATAATCCATAAAATATTGGAGCATCAGTATCCTTTTTTATAGTTAAAGTAGCTGTTTTTTGAGTTTTATTTCCAGAAGCATCCACAGCCTCTATTACAATATTTTGACTTCCAAGTTTTGAATAATTAATTGTAGTTTTTAAAGTTGTAGTAACTTTAGAAGCATCAGAAACCGATTTAATAAAAGCAGACTTACCACTTACTTTTTCATCATCATAAATACTAACATTTTTAAGTACAAGTTTAGGTGCAGTAGTGTCTTTAACAATAATTTTAATAGTTTCTTTTTGACCACCTATGTTAGAAACTAGCTTATATTCTCCAACACCTTTTTTATTAATAGCATCAATGTCACTTTGTGAAATGGTATTTGCATCAGCCTTGTTTAATAAAACATTTTCCTTTTTTAGCTTTTTACCAAGCTCTAATGTATATTCTGTTACAACTCTAGTAACGTTTAATTCACAAGACTTACTAGTTACATTATTAGAAGAGTCTTTAACCTCAACTAAAACTTCATATTTTCCAATCCCTTTTATTTCAGGAGGGTTAGAAATAGTAGCTGTCATTTCAGACAAGTCAGATTTACTTTTTATAAAATCATCTGCATTTAATTTATAATCTACATATTTATTTAAGTTTTGAAACTCAACTTCTGGTGCAACAGTATCTACAATATTTAAGTTTACTTTTTGTTTTATATTTTTATATTTTAATTCAATTTCGTATGTACCAGTAGTTTCATAATTTATAGTAGACAAATCTGTTACTAGCTCACAGTTTTCTTTATAAATATCATCTAGTAAAAAGTCATCTAAAGTTACGCTATTTGTTCCAAGCTCAATATTAACATCTTTAAATTTGGGCTTTGATAATATATAGTAAAAATAACCACCAGCTAAAGCGCCTATTAAAATAATTATAATAACACTAATAATTAAAAATTTTTTACCACCTTTTTTGTTATTAGTTTTTTTCTTTTCATCAACATTCTTTGCATTTATTTCTTCTTTGTTACTTTCTTGTTTTTCTTCTTCATTTTCTTCTTTAGATAAAGCCATTTCTTAAATCCTCCTTAAATTTTATAATGGTAAAGTGCTTAAACATTTAGTAATTTTATATTTTCCAGTACTATAATTATCCCCAATATTATTTCTGCTATCTAAATCATTAAAATGCCACCATTCAGACGAAAGAGGGGTAAGACCCGCATTAGTACAATATTGTTGTAACCTTTTAGCACCCGTAGTCATTGATTTAGATAAAACACCATTTTTCCAAGCAGTTTTAGAATATGTAGCAACACCTTTTTCAAAAGTAGCAGAAGCTTTAGAAAGCTCATGCATTGAAGTAGGCATTTGCTCTTCTGAATATTTAGTAATAGATAAGCAATAATATTTCCCAACAGTAATTACTTTTGAACTTTTTATTTTAACCAAGCTAACATCCATGGCAATTCCTCTTTGATGGCTAGAAATAGCTTGATTAATAAACCAGTCTTCGCTCCAACCGTCACTATAAATGCCGTCATAAACAGTTTTATTTTCTTTTAATAATGCTTTTAAATTTGTACATACACTTTGCTGGGTTTCATAAGGTCTATAAGTTTCATATATTTTTAAAGAATATCCATCTTTCAATGCAGCTTTTTGAGCAGTCATGACCTTTTTAGCCATAGAGTAAATAACAGGCATAACATATTCTTCCTTTTTAAGTCTTTCATTATAAAAGTAAACATTATAAAGTTGCTTTCCAGTAATATTTGGAATGTTATAGCCAGAAGACTTAAAAATTGAACTATAACTATTTGTATCATCATAAATAATAGAAGGAATAACATCAGGAAGATTAATCATACAGTAAGTTGCATTAACCAAGCCTTGGGTATTATTATATTTAATTTTTAAATATCCATTTTGCTCTTCTATTATTTCAAACGCATCTCCAGCAGATAATTTCTTAATAATTTTAGTAGAATTAGGGGCTTCTACCATATTCATATTAATTGAAGCATAACCAGTAGAACCACTAATAGGAAGTTCAAAATAAAAATCATAATCTGGAATATCTTCAGGAGCTATACTAGTTGCAATATCAATGGCAGTAGAATTATCTATATTATTAGATGTATTAAAATTTTGAGTGTTAACGTTATTTTGGTTATTTATTTCATTTGTATTTAAGTTATCTACAAATGCAACCTTACTTACATCTGTATTGTTTTCTTCAGTAAAAGGAAATAAATTTATTCCTAATTTAGGCAAAAGTAAAAATGCAATAGCAATAATTAATAATAAAATAAAAAATATAGCAATATATAGCCATATATGCTTTTTTTGTTTCATAGCATAATCTCCTTTCAACACTATAAATTATATAACATAAATAAGCAAAAGTAAATGAATTGGAGAGTTAATTATCAAAGCTCTGGACAGGACAGTAGTAAAGCTAATGTATAATTCTTGACAGAAAATGGAATATACTATATAATAATACAAATTTTATTTATCTTTGAAATTGCTAAATCTTGCAATTTTATTTCCATAAATTATATTTACATTTATATCTTAAAATTATATAATAAGGGAGGTGAAATGTAATTGCCAGTTATTTCGCAATTTTATGGTATTGTTATACAAATGTTTTTTAAAGAAGATGGAAAACATCATTTACCACATATACATGTAATGTACAATGATTTTAACTCGGTTTATGACTTTAATGGTAATAAATTAGAAGGACAAATACCAACTAAACAAGGAAAATTAGTGGAAGCATGGATTTTATTACATTCAGAAGAACTTAATTCTTTGTGGAATTTAATGAAAAACGGAGAAGATTATTTTAAAATAGAACCTTTAAAGTAAAGAAAAAAGGGGGCAAAACTTATGTATATAACACCTAAACTTATTAAAGCAAGAGCATTAGATGATTATAAAATAGAGTTATTATACGAAACAGGGGAAGAAAAAGTTTATGATATGAAAAAACTTATAGATACATGTAAATTTTATGAGAAATTAAAAGATAAAGAAAAATTTAAAAAAATTAGAATTATGGGTTTATCTGTTCAATGGGAAAGTGAAGAAGATATTGCACCAGAAATATTATACAATGATAGCATATTAAAAGAAAAATAATAAGTTGTTTTAAATAAAGAAGGGAAATAGCAAAAAAATGGAGAAAAAAACAGTAGCATTTTGTACTTTAGGTTGTAAAGTAAATCAATATGAAACAAATGCAATGATGCAAAAAATGCTTGAGGGTGGATACAGCATAGTAGAATTTGAACAAAAAGCAGACGTATATATTATAAATACCTGTACAGTAACAAATATGGCAGACAGAAAATCAAGGCAAATGCTAAATAGGGTAAAGCAGTTAAACCCTAATTCTGTTTTAGTAGTAACAGGATGTTATGCACAAGTAGCAAAAGAAAAGCTACAAGATATTCCTGAAATAGACTTAATAATAGGTGTTAATGAAAAAAATGACATTGTGAAATACATAGAAGAGGCTATGAAAAACAAAAGCAGTATTGTAGAAGTCTCAAACATAGCAAATCAAAAACAATTTTTAGACTTTGGTTCAGTTACTTATACAGAAAAAACAAGAGCAGTTATTAAAGTACAAGATGGATGTAACCAATTTTGCTCTTACTGCATTATTCCATACGCAAGGGGAAGAGTAAGAAGTAGAAACCCATTAAGTGTTATAGAAGAAATAACAAAAATAAGTAAATTAGGAATTAAAGAAGTAGTTATTACCGGTATACATGTTGCATCATATGGAAAAGATTTTTCAAAAGAAAATTTAATAAATGGAAAAAGAAAATATTTACTAATTGATTTATTAGAAGATATTCAAAAAATAGATGGAATTGAAAGAATAAGGTTAGGTTCATTAGAACCTACTATTATAACAAAAGACTTTGTAACAAGGTTAAGCAAACTTTCAAAAATATGTGACCAATTTCATTTATCACTTCAAAGTGGGTGTAATGAAACACTAAAAAGAATGAATAGAAAGTACACGGTAGAAGACTTTGAAAACAGTACAAAACTTTTAAGAAAAGCATTTCCAAATGTACATTTAACTACAGATATTATTGTGGGTTTTCCAGGTGAAACAGAAGAAGAGTTTGAAAATACATATCAATTTTTAAAGAAAATTAAATTTTATAAAATGCATATTTTTAAATATTCACCAAGGCAGGGCACTGTAGCTGCTAACATGAAAAACCAAATTGATGGAAATATAAAGGAAAAAAGAAGTACCTTACTAATAAACCTTTCAAATGAAAATGAAAACTATTATTTAAACCAATATTTAGGAAAACAAGTAGAGGTACTATTTGAAGAAAAAGAAGGAGAGTACTTTAAAGGTCACACTTCAAATTATATGATAGCAAAATTAAAAACAAATAAAAATATGCAAAATGTAATTGAAAAAATAAAAGTAAAAACTGTAGAAAATTTAGAGCTAATAGGTGAGTAATTTAAGAAATTTATAACCAATACACACCTTGACAATTATGCTTATAAAACCTATAATTAAACATATCAAACTATAAGTTTTAAGGGAGAAAAATACATGTCAAAAAAAGTAATTATAATTATACTATCAATATTAGCAGCAATTTTATTAATATTAGCATCAATTGTTATATGGTATAATGTTTCATTAATGCCTGCAAAAAAAGGTGATGAAAACAAACAAATTGTAAAAATTGAAATGGGGTCAGGAGCAGCAGATATTGCTAAAACTTTAAAAAATGCAGATGTTATAAAAAGCAGTTTAGCCTTTAGAATATATGTTAAGCTAAACAATATTTCTAATTTTCAAGCAGGTAACTATGAAGTAACTAAAAGCATGTCAGTAGAAGATATTGCAAAACTTTTGCAAACAGGAAAACTTAATGACGAAAGTATTGCAGTAATTACTTTTGTTGAAGGAAAAAACATGAGGTGGATAGCCCAAAAAATTTCAGAAGAAACAAACAATACTGTAGATGATGTATATGCACTTTTAAAAGACGAAAACTATATAAACTCACTAATTGAAAAATATTGGTTTATTACAGATGAAATAAAAAACAAAGATATATATTATCCATTAGAAGGTTACCTTTTCCCAGACACGTATGAGTTTGAAAAAAATGTAAAAGTACAAGCTATATTTGACGCAATGTTAAATCAAATGGAAAATAAATTAAACCCATATAAAGAGCAAATGCAAAATTCTAAAAATTCAGTTCATGAGCTTTTAACTATTGCATCTATTATCGAAAACGAAGCAGTATTTGCAAAAGACAGAAAAGATGTAGCAAGTGTAATATATAATAGGTTAAATCAAAATATGCCAATTCAAAGTGATGTAACAACATATTATGCATTTAAAATAGACATGGGAACAAGGGATTTATATTTATCAGAAATTAATGAATATAACCCATATAATACTAGAGGGCCTAACATGAATGGCAAGTTGCCAGTAGGACCAATTTCAATGGTAAGCGTAAGCTCTATTGAAGCGGCAATAAGCCCTAATAATACACCTTATTTGTTCTTTGTAGCAGATAAAAACGGAAATGTATATTTTACAAGAACAAATGAAGAACATACAAAAAAAATAAATGAATTACAAAGTTCAGGATTATGGATAGAATTTTAGGAAGGAAGTTAGAATGAAGGCAATTGAAATTAGAAACAAATATTTAAATTTTTTTAAGGAGCATGGGCATAAGGTAATTCCAAGCGCACCACTTATTCCAGAAAATGACCCATCAGTATTATTTACTACCGCAGGTATGCAACCATTAGTGCCATACCTTTTAGGTGAAAAACATCCAGAAGGAAAGCGCCTTACAGATTACCAAAAATGTTTACGTACAACCGACATAGATGAAGTTGGCGACAACCGCCATTTAACATTCTTCGAAATGCTAGGAAACTGGTCATTAGGTGATTATTTTAAAGATGAAGCAATTGCTATGTCTTATGAATTTTTAACTAAACATTTAGGAATTGACCCAGAAAAACTATCTGTAACATGTTTTGCAGGAGATAAAGACGCTCCAAGGGATAATGTTTCGGCAGAAGCATGGAAAAAAGCAGGTATACCAGAAGAAAGAATATATTTTTATGGAAAAGATAACAACTGGTGGATCGCAGGCGAAGAAGGACCTTGCGGACCAGACACAGAAATGTTTTTAGACACAGGAAAGCCAGCTTGTTCACCTAATTGTGACCCATCTTGCAATTGTGGCAAATATGTAGAAATTTGGAACAATGTATTTATGGAATACTATAAATCAAAAGATGGCTCTATATCAAAATTAAAACAACAAAATGTAGATACAGGCTTGGGTCTAGAAAGAATGGCAATGCTACTACAAGGAAAAGAAACACCATTTGACACAGAACTATTTTTACCTGTTATGGAAAAATTAAAAGAACTTGCAAAAGTAGATAATATAGAAAGTAGAAGAATTGTAGCAGAACATTTACGTTCTAGCATTATGGTTATTTCAGATGGAGGAAGACCAAGCAATATAGATAGGGGCTATGTATTAAGAAGGTTAATTAGAAGAATGACAAGGCATTTAAATAAATTACAAATAGACCTAAATAAACTTGATGAACTAATAGATTTATATATAGATACCTTAAAAGAAATGTATCCAGAATTACAAGAAAACAAAGAAATAATTAAAAAAACTATCATCGAAGAAAAGGATAAATTTATAAGAACTTTATCACATGGTGAAAGAGAGTTTGAAAAAGTTGTAAATAAGCTAAAACAAGAAAATAAAAACTTAATAGATGGGTATACTATTTTTAAATTATATGAAACATACGGCTTCCCACCAGAAATTACCTCTGATTTAGCAAAGGAAAAAGGCTTTACAATAGATAATGCTGAATTTGATAAACTATTTAGAGAGCATCAAGAAAAGTCAAGGCTTGGAAGTGAACAGAAATTTAAAGGTGGTTTAGCAGAGCAAAACGAACAAACTACCAAATATCATACAGCAACACATCTTTTGCATAAATCACTTCAAATAGTACTAGGAGAGCACGCAAAACAAAATGGATCAAATATTACAGTAGAAAGGTTAAGGTTTGACTTTACACATCCAGAAAAAATGACACCTGAACAAATAAAACAAGTAGAAGATTTAGTAAATGAGCAAATTAAACGCGATTTAAAAGTAACATGTGAGGAAATGACGCTAGCAGAAGCAAAAGCTTCTGGTGCAACAGGTTTATTTGAAAATAAATATGGAGAAAAAGTAAAAGTTTATACAATTGGTGACTTTAGCAAAGAAATTTGTGGAGGACCACACGTAACTCACACAGGAGAGCTTGGACATTTTAAAATTATAAAAGAAGAATCTAGTTCAGCAGGTGTAAGAAGAATAAAAGCAATATTAGAATAGAAAGGAGAGCAAAATGCTTGGCATTTTGCAAAAAAATAAATGGAAGACTGTGTTTTTTGTAAAATAATTGATGGTAAAATCCCATCAGAAAAAGTATATGAAGATGACGATATTTTAGCTTTTAAAGACATAAATCCAGCTGCACCAATTCATGTTTTAGTAATACCTAAAAAACATATTGCTACATTAATGGAACTTAAAAGCGAGGATATGAATATAGTAAGCAAAATAATGGAATCTATACAAAAAATAGCCCAAAATTTAGGCATAGATAAAAATGGATTTAGATTAATTGCAAATTGTGGACCAGATTCAGGGCAAGAAGTAATGCATATTCATTTTCATTTACTAGCGGGTACAAAAATGGGACCTAAATTGTGCCATAATAGTAGATAATTTATTAAAAATATGCTATAATAAATATATATGTAGAAAACCTAATAAATAGGAGGTAATACAAATGCAAAATAGTAAATATAGTAAAGTTTTAACAGTTATTTTAATAATTTCTATTATTGCCATTATAGGTTTGATAATTTTCGTAGGTATTGATTGGTATAAAGCATATATGGCAAATTCAGATTCAGAAGAGTCATTAGGTCAATTTAATTCGTATATTAACAATGTAAATACTACAGATCAAGAAGGAAATAATCAAATTGATAATAGCGAAATAATAACACCAAATATTGATACTAATACAGAAAATACAACAAATAGCCAAAGTGGAAACAGCAATAAACCTCTTACATATAAAGGGTTTGAGGTAGCAGGTAGGATAGAAATACCAAAAACAAAAGTAAACTACTATTTATTAAATGATGCTTCCCCAAAAGCAATGGAAACAGCAATAGTTGTTCTTTATGGCCCAGGACCAAACAAAGTAGGAAACACCGTTTTAGCAGGACATAACTTTAGAAATGGAACGTTCTTTTCTAATAATAAAAAATTACAAGAAGGGGATAAAATATACATAACAGATATGGAAGGCAAAAGGGTAGAATATGAAATTTATCATATATATACAACAAATGAGCATGATTTCAGTTATGCAGTAAGAGATACTGGAGGAAAAAGAGAAATTTCATTAACCACATGTACAGATGATTCAAAAAATAGATTAATTATATGGGCAAAAGAAAAATAAATTAATTTAGACAAAGTAGAGTATAAAAAATTAATTAATATCTTGACAAAATACTCTACTTTGTTATAAAATTATATATGCGTGTGAACGTGGAAAGATGGTGGATGTAGCGTAGTTGGTTAACGCGCCAGTTTGTGGCACTGGAGACCGTGGGTTCGAGTCCCATC
>CANQGW010000014.1 GCA_947623555.1 uncultured Clostridia bacterium | reverse complement strand
ATAGAGGAAAAAAGTAGAGAGTTAATATTGACAAACAAGTTAGAGTTACATATAATAGAGTTACCAAAGATAAAAGGTAAAGAAAAAATAGAGAGTGAGTTGTTAGACTGGCTGTTCTTTTTAGAAAATCCAAAATCGGAAAGGGTAGAAGAAAAGATGAATGATAATGAAGAGTTAAAAGAAGCAGTAACAAAAGTAAACAGAATGAGTGAAGATGAATATATGCAAAGAATAGCAGACTTAAGAGAGAAAGCAATAATAGATGAAAGGTCAATGATAAGTTATGCAACAAATCAAGGAATACAACAAGGTGAAAAAAAAGCAAAATTAGATGATGCTAAAAAAATGCTAGAAGAAGGAATAGAACTAGAAATTATTGAAAGGGTCACAGGTTTAGCAAAAGAAGACATACTAAAACTAAAATAAGGTTTTAATTATGCAAATATATTGGGGTTTTTGTCTTATGACAAAAACCCCCATCTTAATGCCTAAAAAAAATTAAAAATTTATTAAAATACTTTCCATTTTTGCTAATATATTATATAATAAATGTGTTAAATTTTAGCCAAGGAGGAAATCCTAATGGGAAAAAATAAAAATACAAGCCAAACGAAGCAATATAAAATACAAAAAAGTAGAAAAGCAAAAAAATATAATAGAGATCAAGAAGATGAAGTATCATATAATACAAAAAGAAAAAAGAAAAAGAAACATGGAAAATTAAAAAAAGTAATTTTAATTTTGTTTATAATATTTTTCTTATTAATACTAGTAGCAGGTGGAATATTTGCAGGAGTGTTCTTCAGCGATAAATGGGCTATTACTACCGAAGACTTGGTTTCTAATGGTAACACAGAAGTAGTGGACTCAAAAGGAAAACAAATTGCATTACTTTCTGGTGATGCTAATAGAAAAGTAATTTCTATTGATGAAATGGGAAGATTTACCCCAAATGCATATGTAGCAATAGAAGATAAAAGGTTTTATGAACATTCAGGAATAGACATAATAAGAACAGCAAACGCAACTTTAAGTTACATTTTACATAAGGGCGAAGATTCTTCAGTTGGTGGAGGAAGTACCATCACCCAACAATTAGTTAAAAACTTAATGAAAGATGATGACGATACAGGTCTTGCAGGTGTAGAAAGAAAAATACGTGAAATGTCTAGAGCATATCGAATTGAATCAATGCTTACAAAAACACAAATATTAGAAAAATATTTGAATGTTATCTTTGTTGGTGGAGATAGAATTCATGGCGTAGAATATGGAGCTAGGTATTATTTTGCAAAATCTGCAAAAGATTTGGATTTAGCAGAATCAGCCTTTTTGGCAGGTATAAACCATGCCCCAAATTTATATAATCCATATAGCAAAGAAACTGACAATACAGAAAAAATTAAAAATAGAACAAAATTAGTTTTAAACTTTATGAAAGAGCAAAACAGAATTAGTGATAATCCAGAAGAAGCAGAAAAGCTATACAATGAGGCAATTGCAAAAGTAGATAAAGGGTTAAAATTTAAAAAAGGTGACTTTGACATTGGTGGAGACACATATTTTGTAAAAACAGCGGTACAGCAAGCTGCCAAAGATTTAGCAGAAGCAAAAGACCTTGCTGACGATGAGGCAGAAGCCATGATAGTATCAGGTGGTTATAAACTTTATACAACACAAGTAACATCTATTCAAAATATAGTTATAAATGAAATGGCAAAAGACACATATGTAGAAAAAACAACAGTAACTCAAAAAGATGAAAACGGTAAAAGTAAAAAAGTAACTACTAGAACAAATGCCGGAATGACTATTATAGAGCCATCTACAGGAAAAGTAGTTGCATTAGGTGGTGACTTGCAACAAGATTCAGGTATAAATTGGAATTATGCTACAAGTACAAGGCAAACAGGTTCTTCTATAAAACCATTAGCAAACGTAGCACCTGGATTGGAAGAAAAAGTTATTACAGCTTCAACTGTTTATGATGATGTTAGAACAAAATTCCCAGGAATGAATACAATACCTAGAAATGTTGGAAATAGCTATTATGGTTTATGTACAGTTAGAAAAGCAATAGAAAGATCTTCAAATGTTGTAAATTTAAAAATAATGTCAAATGTTGGCATAGGAACAGCAATTGATTATTTGCACGAATTTGGTTTAACTACATATAATAAAGATGAAGATAGATTAACATTAGCAATAGGTGGAGCAACTAATGGTTCTAGTACATTACAAATGGCAGCAGGTTATGCTACTCTTGCAAATGGTGGAATATATATTGAACCAATATTTTATACTAAACTAGAAGACTCTAATGGTTCTGTTGTAGTAGAGCCAAAGCAAGAAACTAGAAGAGTTATTTCAGAGGCAAATGCGTATATTGTTTCAAATATTTTAATAGATGTTGTAAAAGGTGCTTCTGGAACAGCAGGTCCTTGTGCAATTTCTGGAATGGATGTTGCAGCTAAAACAGGTACAACAGATGGAGCAATTGATAAATGGCTATGTGGTTATACACCATATTATGCAGCAGCTGTTTGGTATGGTTATGGAATAGATACATCACATTCAGTGTATAAAGTAAATAACGCAAGAACAATTTGGGCAAATGTAATGAGTAAAGTACACAAAAATTTAGAAGGTAAAAAATTTGTTAAGCCTGATAATGTAGTTACGGCGAAAGTTTGTAGGTATTCTGGAAAATTAGCAACAAGTGCTTGTACAAGTACATATACAGAATATTTTGTAGATGGAACTGTGCCAAAAGAATGTGATGGTCATACAGTAGTAAAAATGTGTAAGCAGTCTGGTAAAGTAGCAACACAGTATTGCCCAGAAACACAAGACAAAGTATACACATCAAAACCAGAAAAAGAATTAAATGCAAAATGGACACCAACTTCTGGAAGTAGCAAATATAATGTTCCAACAGAAAAATGTACTGTACATACCGAAGAAACAAATAAAGTTACGGTTGTTAATGTTGTAGGAAAATCCGAAGCAGATGCAAAAGTAGCATTAAGTGGTCTTAACGTACAGGTAATTTATGAAACACATTCAGATATGGAAAATGGCGTAGTTTTAAAACAAAGTTTATTAGAAGGAACAGTAGTTGATAAAGGTGTATCAATTGTAATTACTGTAAACAAAACAAGTAATACAGTAACGCCGCCTCCTTCTACTACAACTCCAACTGAACCACCTACTAGCACACAAACTACTCCGCAAGCTCCTACAAATACAGAAAAACCTAGTGAAACTAATACACAAACACCAAGTACAAATAGTGCTGAAAATACAAATACTGTAAACAATACATAGGGGAGGATTTATGAAAATTTGGCTTTATAATACATTGACGAAAAAAAAGGAAGAATTTAAGCCAATTGACGAAACAGCAGTCCGCATTTACTCATGCGGACCTACTGTGTATAGTTATGCACATATTGGCAATTTTAGGGCTTACCTTTTTATGGATACATTAAGAAGAGTTTTAAAATATAATAAATATAATTTAAAACATGTAATGAATATTACAGACGTAGGACATTTAGAGTCAGATAGTGATGAAGGCGAAGACAAAATGGAAAAGGCAGCAAGAAAAGAAAATAAAAATCCATACGAAATTGCAAAATATTATACAGATATTTTCTTTAGAGATATGGAAAGACTTAACATTGAAAAGCCAGAAATCATAGCAAAAGCTACTGACCATATTGAAGAAATGCTAGAATTTGTGAAAGGGCTAATTAAAAATGGCTATGCATACGAAACTAGTAAAGGAATATATTTTGACATCTCAAAATTAGACAAATACCCTGTGCTATCTAATAGAAAAGTAGACGAACAAATAGCAGGAGCTAGGGTAGATGTTGATACAGAAAAGAAAAATCCGTATGATTTTGCATTATGGATAAAAGCACCAGAAAATCATATCATGAAATGGGAAAGCCCATGGGGGCTATCTTATCCAGGATGGCATATTGAATGTTCTGCAATGGGAAGAAAATATTTAGGAGATGAATTTGACATTCATACAGGTGGAATCGACCATATTCCAACACATCACGAAAACGAAATTGCACAAAGCAAAGGCTTAACAGGAAAAGTGCCAGCTAGGTTTTGGATGCATGTTGAATTTTTACAAGTAGATGGCGGCAAAATGTCAAAATCATTAGGAAATATTTATACCCTAGATCAGCTTCAAGAAAGGGGAATAGAGCCATTAGCATATAAACTATTTTGCTATACGGCTCATTACCGTACAAAGCTAAACTTTACTTTTGATACAGCTCTATCATCACAAAAAGCACTAATGCGTTTAAGAGAAGCATTTATAAAGCAAACCCAAGGAACAGAAAAAATTGAAAATGATAAAATTAAAGAATATGAAAATAAATTTTTGGAAACAATAAATGATGACTTAAACATGCCTTTTGCAATGGGAATTGTATGGGAAATAGCGCGTAACGAACAAAAATCAAAACAATATGCAGATTTATTACTTAAATTTGATAATGTATTAGGTTTAGATTTAAAAAATAGTCAAAAATATTTAGATGATTCCAAAAATATTTCATTACCAGAAGAAATACAGAGTTTAATTGAAAAAAGAAAACAAGCAAGAGAAGAAAAAAATTGGAGCCTATCAGATGAAATAAGAGATTTATTAAATGAAAAAGGATATATAGTAAAAGATACAAAAGAGGGAATGACAGTAGAAAGAAAGGAATGATAGTAAAAGTGGAAGAAAGTAAAATACCATTTTGGAAAAAATGGAAAATGAGTATATTTAGTTTAGAAGAATACCAAAAACTAGCAATACAAAAACTAACAAAATCAATAGCATATATAGCAATATTAATGTTAATTTTTACTTTCTTCTCTACTATTTGTATAACATATTTGTTTAACAATTCACTTAAAAGTGTAGTATCGTATATAGATAAAAACATAGAAACACTTACATTTAAAGAAGGGGTTTTGTCTATACAAGGTATGGACAAGCAGGCAGATGAAATTATTATAGACGAAAAAAATAATTTTAATGGAAAAATAATTATTAATACCAACAACTTATCACAAGAACAAATTAATAATTATGAATCTGAACTTTCAAGTTATGCTAATGGGGCAATTGTTTTAAAAGATAAAATACTAATAAAATCAAATGAAATTACATCACTAATAGCAGTAAATTTTAAAGAAATTTCAGACGAAATACATTTAGTTAACGTAGAAAAACAAGACATATTAAACTTTGCTAATGGTTCAGATTTATATAAATTAGATGCTGTATTTTTTACAATGTTCTTTATAATTTCTTTTGTAAATAATGTGGCATTAGTATTGTTAGATGCGATTTTATATGCAATAATTGGTTATATATTAGGTGCTTTTATGCGGTTTAAGGTTAAAATACAGTGCAGTATATAATATTGCTATATATAGCTTAACTTTACCAATTACATTAAGTTTAATTTACGAAGTTGTAAACCTTTTAACAGGTTATACAATAACTTATTTTTCTATAATGTATATGGCAATTACTTGTATATATGTATTTACTGCGATTTTAATGATTAAATCAGATGTAATAAAAAAACAAATGGAACTTTCTAAAATTATAGAAGAGCAAGAAAGAATAAAACAGGAAATGGAAAGAAAAGAACAAGAAAAAAAGGAACAAGAAGAAAAAGAGCGAGTTAGAAAAAAGGATGAAAAAGAAAGAAAAAATAACGGAAAAAAAGAAAAAAAGAATGATGACCCACAGCCACAGGCAAATATAAAAGAAGGAAATTAAAATCAAGGAGATAAATAATATGGATGAGCAAAACAACAATGAAAAAGGTAAAAATAAGTATATGCTATATTATATAATAATAGCAGTAGTACTATTAATTGCTATTACTGTTTTAACAGTTATTTTAATAAATCAAAATAAAGAAAAAGATGAAAATGTTATAGCATATACAGACTTAATTAAGCAAGTAGATGAAGGCAATGTTGAAAAAGTAGAAATGAAAGTAGGAAGTACTACAGTTAAAGTAAAATTAAATGGAGAAGAAAAAGAAAAAACATCAATTGTGCCTAGTACACAAGCTTTTGTAGAATTAATTCAAGAAAAAAAATTAGCAGGTAATACAATAGAATTAATTCAAAAAGAACAAAGCTTTTTTGTTACAACATTTCAATACTTATTTTCTTTATTACCTACCATTTTAATTGTTATTTTGTTTGTGTTCCTTATTAAAATGCAAGGCTTGGGTGATAAAGGAAAAGTATATGATGCAGAAACCACTAAATCAAAAATTAAATTTGATGATGTAGCAGGTCTAGAAGAAGAAAAAAGCGAAATGCTAGAAATAGTAGATTTCTTAAAAAAACCTAAAAAATTTTATGATATGGGAGCAAAAATTCCAAGAGGTGTTTTACTTTGTGGAAAGCCAGGTACAGGTAAAACTTTAATTGCAAAGGCAATTGCAGGTGAAGCAAATGTACCATTTATTTCTATGAGTGGTTCAGAATTTATAGAAATGTTTGCAGGACTTGGAGCATCTAGGGTAAGAAAGTTATTTGAAAAGGCAAAAAAAATTGCACCATGTATTGTATTTATTGATGAAATAGACGCAATTGGTTCAAGAAGAGCAAATGGTAGTGGTGCAGAAACCGAAAACAACCAAACATTAAATCAGCTATTAGTTGAAATGGATGGATTTGACACAGAAGAAACAATTATTGTTTTAGCAGCTACTAACAGACCAGAAATGCTAGACAAAGCACTATTAAGACCAGGAAGGTTCGATAGGCAAATTAATATTGCCCTTCCAGATATGCATGGTAGAGAAGAAATATTAAAAATTCATGCTAAAGATAAAAAGCTAGAAGATAATGTTGACTTAAAAGACATTGCAGGAGATACAGCAGGATTTTCAGGTGCAGAACTTGCTAATATTTTAAACGAAGCAGCTATTATTGCAACAATTCAAAAACATGAAAAAATTACACACGATGACATAGAAAGCGCAATAAAAAAAGTAACTGTAGGTTTAGAAAGACAAAGTAGAGTAGTATCAGACAAAGATAAAAAATTAACTGCATTCCATGAGGCAGGACATGCAATTGTAAGTAGTCAGCTTGAAACTCAAAAAGATATTAAAGAAGTTTCAATTATTCCACGTGGTATTGCAGGCGGATATACAATGTATAAAACAAATGAAGATAAATACTATATTTCTAAAACAGAAATGGAAGAAAAGTTAGTTGCATTACTTGGAGGTCGTGCCGCTGAAAAAATAGCATTAAATGATATATCTACAGGGGCAAGTAATGACATTGAAGTTGCAACACAAATTGCAAAAGATATGATTACTAAATATGGAATGAGTGATAACCTAGGACCAATTTCTATTAATACAGAAAAGGATCCTTATGAATTACAGTTATTAGGAGAAAAGTTTGGTGATGCAATTGGTGCAGAAGTAAAAATAATGTTAGATAATGCATACTTAAAAGCACAAACCATTTTAGCTAATAACATGGACAAATTAAACAAAGTTGCACAAACCTTAATAGAAAAAGAAGTTATATCAGCAGAAGAATTTGAAAATATCATCAAATAATGGTATAATATACTATATATGGTGAACTTTAGTTAAAAATAAGGGGGGAATAATATATGAAAGAAAATTTTAAAAATAGAATGGAAAAATTAGCAAAAAAAGTTTCAGAAGAAGAAAGCCAAAGTGATATTCAAGAAAAAATGAACAGAGCTTTTGAAAGAAGAAATGCAGGTTCACGTAAATATGGTAGCACATCAGTAAGTAGAGAAGATGAGAGATAAAAAATAAGTTAATTTAAGTATTATACTTAAATTAACTTATTTTTTTGTAATTAATTTTTGATTTAGATATTCTAAATGACCAGCAGGAGAGTTAAATTTAAAACAAATGGAATAACTATAAAGTTCTTGAACCTTCTTATGAAACCTTTTATTAATTTCATTATTTCCATATTTGCCATCACCAATAATAGGAAAACCAATATGTGCTAAATGTGCACGAATTTGATGAGTTTTGCCAGTCAATAAATTTATTTCTAATAAACTAGTATTTTCTTTTTTATTGGTTTCAATTACTTTATAATAAGTTTGTATTTGTACATAACCCCTTTTAGGAACATCTGATATGTATACCATAGATTTTTTATTATCCTTAAAAAGGTATGCTTCTAACAGCTTTTGGCTTGTTTTAGGAATACCATACACCCTAGCCCTATAAATTTTTTCAATTTCTCTATTTTTAAATTTATCAAGTAAAATATTTAAACTCTCTTCATTTTTTGCAAACAATACTAAACCACAAGTATTTCTATCTAGTCTATGGCATGGAAAAATATCAGTGGTTTGTTTTTGATGAATTAAAATATTAGTTAAACATGTAGAATTTCCAGTTACTTCTATTCCAGCAGGTTTATTTACCACAATGATGTTTTCATCTTCATAAACAATATCAACTGCTTTTCCTAATAACTGCTCATCACTAATATATATCTTTATATTATCACCAGTATGCACAACCACATTTTCAGAAACCTTTATATTATTTACTCTAATATCTCTTTTACGAAGTGCTTTATATACAGCATTAATAGAAATACCATCAATAGTATTTTGCAAAAAGGTATTTAATTTTTTTCCATCATATTTAGAATTTACTATAATTTCTTTCATACTTAAAAGTATATACTAAAACCATCAAACTGTCAAAAAAACATATACTTAAACCGTAACATAAAAATAAATAAAACATAAAATATTAAAAAAGTATAAGGAGAAAAGAAAATGCTTAACTATATTTTAAATGGAATTTTGTGGGTTTTAGCACTATATGGCCTATTTGAAATAATAAAAACAATAATTTATACTTATACATATACTAACTTAAAAGCAGACGGAATTTATGTAATTGTAGCTGCTAAAAATCAAGAGAAAAAAATTGAAGGATTTTTACGTTCATTGTTATTTCGAATTATATATGGTAAAGAAGAAAATATAAAAGATGTAATTGTAGTAGACTTAAATTCAACAGACGAAACTAAAAGTATTTTAGAAAAATTAAGTACTGATTATAATGAAATAAAAATGTCAAATTGGAGAGAATGTAAAGAATTAATAGATAGCATAGATGATGTAAAATAGTAATGTTAAAACTTATAGAACAACAAATTATATTAATTGACAAAAAGTAAGTAAACAAGTATAATATAGAAAAATGAATGTAAGGAGGAAACATAATGGGAGTAGCATCATTAATACTAGGAATTTTAGCACTTGTAAGTAGTTGGATTCCATTTATTTGTTTCATATCTTTAATTTTCGCTATTATAGGGCTTATTTTAGGAATAGTTGATACAATAAAAAAGAATAAAATAAATGACAAAACAAGGGGAATTAGCATTTCTGGTTTAGTAATTAGTGCTATAGCTATACCAATTATTATAATAACTTCAATTGTTTCATTTGCCATATTTTCAGATGTTATAAATGATATAGATGATGACTATTATGACAAATATGATTATGATTATGACTATGACGACTGGCATGATAATCTTTATAAGCATTATTATAACACCATTAGCTATAAAGATATATAAAGAGCGAGGCTTAACTAAAAGCAAACTAAAAAACAAGAGGTACTAACTTGGAACTAAAAGGTGAAATTAAAGATATTATTTATCGTAATGAAATAAATAGCTACATGATAGCAACATTTGAAACCAATGAAGAAGAAACCACAATAGTTGGCTACCTTCCTTTTATTGAAAAAGGCGATAGCTTAAATGTAGTTGGTAATTTTGTAGAACACCCAGAATACGGAACACAATTTAAAGTAGAAACCTTTGAAAAACTAATGCCAGAGTCTTTAGAAAGTATTGAAAAATATTTATCAAATGGCAAGCTAAAAGGAATAGGGCTTGCCACTGCTAAAAAAATGGTAAATACTTTTGGAAAAGAAATTATACACATTTTAAAATATGAACCAGAAAAATTAGTATGCATAAAAGGCATTAATAAAGAAAAGGCAATGGAAATTTCAGAAGCATTTAATAGTAATTTAGATATATGGAGAATTGTTGATTATTTACAAAAGTATGGAATAGGTCCACAAAATGCAGAAGCTATTTACAAAAAGTTGGGTTCAAACACAATAGAGCAAATAGAAGAAAATCCATATTTATTAATTGATTTAACTACAAAAGTAAATTTTGCACAAATTGATCAAATAGCTATAAAAATGGGAATGGATTTAGAAAGTGATATACGCATTAGAAGCGGTATTAAATATGCATTAAAATTAGCTACCAACAATGGTCATTGTGCAGTTTTATATAATAATTTACTTCAGTTTGTAAAAGAACTGTTAGGCGTTTCAGAAGAAATGATAGAAAACAATATAATCTTTTTGCAAACTAAAAATGAAATTATATTAGAAGATAGAAAAAATGAAAATCAAGAATGGGTATATTTAGAAAACTATTATCAAGCAGAAAAAAATGTAGCAGAAACACTAATTTCATTAGATACATACTTAAATGTAAAGCAAATAGATGGATTTGATAAAAAATTAAAGAAAATAGAAAAAAATTCAGATTTAAAATTATCAGAAAAGCAACGAGAGGCAGTACAAGCAATACAAAAAAGTAATGTATGTGTTATTACAGGAGGTCCAGGTACAGGAAAAACTACAATTATAAAAACTATTATTGAATTATACAAGGAAGAGCAAAAAAAGGTAGTACTATGTGCACCAACAGGTAGAGCAGCAAAAAGAATGACAGAAACTACAGGTGAAGAAGCAAAAACACTTCATAGGCTTTTAGAAATAGGAAAAACCTCTAGTGATGAGCTTCAAGTATTAGGTGTAGATGTAGAAGTAGCACCACTAGATGCAGATGTTGTTATTGTAGATGAAGTCTCAATGGTTGATATATTTCTTATGAACTATTTGCTAAAAGCAATTTATAAAGGCACAAAATTAGTATTAGTTGGAGATAGTAATCAGCTTCCATCAGTAGGACCGGGAAATGTGCTAAAAGATATAATTGCATCCGAAAAAATTACCACTATTACTTTAAACAAAATTTTTAGGCAAGCTGCAAAAAGCAAAATTATTTTAAATAGCCATAAAGTAAATGAAGGAATTAGCATCTTTACACCAAATGAAGGCGAAGAAAATAACGAACTTTTAAATGATTTTTTCTTTATTAATGAGCCAAACAAACTTAAAATACTAGAAAATATTATTTCGTTAAGCACAGGAAGGCTTAAAAATTATGGGGATTATGACTTTTTAAAAAACATTCAAGTTATTAGTCCAACTAAAAAAGGGGAACTTGGAACTAAAGAATTAAATAAATGCTTGCAACAAGCAGTTAATCCACCAGAAGAACTAAAAAAAGAAAGAAAATATTTAGACACTATTTTTAGAGAAGGCGACAGAATAATGCAAATAAAAAACAGCTATGATGTTTATTGGGAAAAGCATGAGCCTACATTAGAAATAGGAAAAGGTGTATTTAACGGTGAATATGGAACTATTTTAAATATAGATGAAACAGAAAAAAGAATAAAAATTAAATTTGATGATGATAAATTAGTTTGGTACAATTTTGAAGAATTAGAGCAAATAGAGCATGCTTACGCAATAACAGTTCATAAAGCACAGCGGAAGTGAATTTGATGTAGTTATTATGCCAGTTATGCGGAGCAGCACCAATACTTCTTACTAGAACATTATTATATACAGCCATGACAAGGGCAAAAAAACTATTAATATTAATTGGAAGTCCAAATATAGTTGAATTTATGATACAAAATGAAAACAGCAAAAAAAGAAATACAGGTTTAGAATTTAAATTAAAAAGTATATAAGGGGGCACTATTTAAAAGGAGGGTTTAAATGAACTTTTTAAATAATGTCTTCTTATTTATTTTTACACCAAATTGCGAAATATGTGGCAAAATAGCCAAAAGTTATATTTGTAATAATTGTTTAAAAAATATTGAAGAAGATCCACAAATAGTTAAGTATAACTCTAATATTCATTGCTATACTTTTAAATACGAAGGCTTAATTAGAGAAAAAATATTACAATATAAATTTTTTAATAAACCATATCTTTACAAAATGTTTTCAGAATTTTTTGTAAAAAATGAAAAAGTGTGTGGATTTTTAAAAAATTATGATATAATAATTTCAGTTCCAATGACAAAAAGAAAAATAGCACAAAGGGGCTATAATCAGGCAGAGCTAATAGCAAAAGAAATTGCAAAAAATGTAGCAAACTTAAAGCTTGAAAAAGATATTTTAATTAAAGTAAAAGAAACAAAAGCGCAAAGTACATTAAATAAAAATGAAAGATTAGAAAATGTAAAAAATGTATATAAAGTGCAAAATGAGCAAAAAATAAAAGAAAAAAACATTTTGCTTTTTGATGACATTTATACAACTGGTGCAACATGCCATGAATGTATTAAAACCTTAAAATTAGCAGGTGCAAAAACAGTTGGTATTTTAACAATTGCAAAAGATTTTCAAAAAACAAACTAAATGTGCAAATGAAAGGAAGAAAAAATGGAAGATTTAGTAGAAAGTATTTTAGATTATATTAGAGCAGATTATACAGATTATGCCATTATGATTAATGGTGAATGGGGAAGCGGAAAAACATACTTTTGGAACCATAAAATAAGACCTAAAATAGAGTCAATGCAAGTAAATGGAAAAAGATTAACTGCAATTTATATGTCTTTATATGGAATTTCAAACCTAGAAGAAATAAGTAAAAAAATATTTATAGAAACTACACAGTTAATGGATAAAAACTTAAAAAAATATATGGATGCTAGTGGAGTTTTAAGTATACCAGAATATGCAAAAACAGGTTTAGACATGGCAAACTTTTTTGGTGTTACACAAAATGGAGATAGGCTAGATTATGCTCAATTCTTTTCAACAGATGATAAAGTACTTTGCTTTGATGACCTAGAAAGAGCAAATGTAGACGTTATAGATATTTTGGGTTATATTAACAATTTTGTAGAGCATGACCATATAAAAACTATTATTATTTGTAATGAAAAAGAATTGTCTACAAAACTAAAAAACAGCAACTTGGAAATGAAAACTTTTATTGCTACTTATTTATTAGACAAAGAAAATAAATTAACAATGAAAACAGATAAGCCAATGGTAGAGCGTATTCGTGATACCATTGAATATGTTTTTGATAAAGCAAATGATTATGAAAGAATTAAAGAAAAATTAATAGGAGAAACCTTTGAATACGCTCCAGAATTTAACTATATTATTAATGGGCTTTTAATGCGTTTTGAAAATTATCCAGATTTAATTCGTTTTTTAAGGGAAAACACTAACTTAATTATATCTACATTTAATAAAAGTGGAACTAGAAACTTACGTATATTAAAGCATGCATTAAATGATTTTAAAAAAATATTTGATATGGTATCTAAATCATATCCAAATACTAATAATCGTATATTGCAAACAATGCTTATATTTACTATTGCTATTTCTTTTGAAATTAAAGCAGGTAAAATTACAAAAGACAAGTTCGTTAATATAAACAGCAATGAAGAATATAAATCTATTTTGGTATCTTCTAGGGTTTTTATGGACAATAGACAATTTTATATTAAAGAATTTGATAACAACTATTACTATAACTTTAAAGCAGAATATCGTTTCTTTAAATTTATTGAAAAATATATACGTACTCGTATTTTTGACATGAAAGTATTTAAAGATAACATGGAAGTAATTCGTAATACAATTGATACAAGTCAGCTTCCGGGCTATAAAAGGCTACTTACAGAAGAATATTGGAAAATTCCAGATGATCAATTTGATGGTGTAATTAATGAAACATTGGATGATGTAAAAAATGGAAATATTGAGTTAATACAAATTGTAAAACTATTTGCATATTTTGCATATTTCATAAAAAAAGACTTAATAAATTATGATATGAGAACAATTAAAAGCGTGTTCTTTAACGGAATGAACATTGCATCTTTAACCTCTAGTTACTGCAGTAACGTAGACGAAGAACTATCTCAAGTAGCAGTAGAAGAAGATATTGAGCAAGATATGGAGGAAATACTAATACATTTTAATGAAATCAACATGCAGTTAAAAGACAAAATGTATCGTGAAAAGGCAGAAGAAATATTTAAAGCAATTCCAATGAAAATGGAACAATTTTATGATAAATTTGATAAAGAATGTATGAATGTTCCTATTTTAAAATACTATGATCCATTCCAAATGTTTCAGCGAATTTCATGTGCTAGCAATGAAGATATGGTAACAATAAAAGAAAAGCTAGCAGACAGAGCAAAAAGATTTACGAAAGAATTGGAGCCAGAAGTTACAAACATTAAAAAATTAAAACAAATTTTGGATGATTACATTGATGGAAAATTACCAAGTATTAAAATTGTTTTATTACAAGATTTTTCTAACGAATTGGGTAATATCTTAAACTTATATAAACAAACAGAGCCTATAGAAGTAGCACAAGAAGAAGCTGAAAATAGTAATAATTAATATATTAATAAAATGTTAAGGAGCAATTATATTTATAATTACTCCTTTTTATGTTAATTAAGGGAAATATCCCGACATTGTGGTTATAAATTATTATACCTAGTGTTTTATTTGTTCAGAGTATTTTTAAACAAGTAACTAATAACGCAGTAGTTATAATCAATTTAAATATAAAAATGTAGATGAAATAGTTTAATAAAAAAATGTATAAAAATTTCCTTTTAAAGCAATAATAAGAATATCAAAATTGAATTTATTGCAAATAGGGTAAAAGCAGAAAAGCAAAGCAGAAAATAAATTAAAAGCTAAAACCCTAAATTTAAAAGGAGGTAATATTTTTGAAAGCAACAGGAGTAG
Organism: uncultured Clostridia bacterium; assembly: GCA_947623555.1. Taxonomy (GTDB): domain Bacteria; phylum Bacillota; class Clostridia; order TANB77; family CAG-508; genus CAG-273. The sequence goes on along the minus strand of CANQGW010000014.1, from coordinate 18,404 downwards.
TTAGAAGAATAGACGATTTAGGAAGGGTAGTTATTCCAAAAGAAATAAGAAAAACATTAAGAATAAAAGAACGGAGACCCACTTGAAATTTTTACAGATAAAGAAGGAGAAGTTATATTAAAAAAATATTCTCCTATTGGTGAGTTAACAGAGTTTGCAACAGGTTATGCTGAAACATTGGCAAAAACAACTGGACATATTGCTTGTATTACAGACAAAGATACAGTAATTGCTGTTTCTGGTGGCTCGAAGAAAGAGTTTTTAGAACAAGATATTAGTGAGGAATTAGAAAAAGTAATGGATGACAAAGAAAGATACACCAGTAAAGAAAATAATGATTTAGCAATACCAATTACAAAAAATGAAAATAAAGAAAGAAGATATAACTCACAAGTAGTGTATCCAATTATTTCAGATGGCGATGTTATAGGCAGTGTTATATTATTATCAAAAGATAACAATACAAAAATGACAGAAATAGAGCAAAAAGTAGCTCAATCTGCTGCTAGTTTTTTAGGTAGCCAAATGGAAATATAAACTGTAACATAATTGTAATAAGAATGAAACTAAAATGTAATATAAAAAATGTTAAAAATACTTGAATTATAAAAATAATTGTAGTATAAATATTATGTATAAAGGAAGAGCGAACTATACAAAGGAGGAATAACAATGGAAAATCTAGAAAATGTTCAGGAAAATGTTGTAGAACAAGGATTACCAGCACAAATAAGCATTTGGACTAAAGTTAAGAACTTTTTATTTCAAGACCTTACAGTCACATTAACACCAAAACAAGAAAAAGTATTTCAAGAGGTTCATGATTTTTGGCATCAAGATGTTCATGATTTCTTATTTCAAGAAATAAAAATTGTTGACAACATTACCTTATAATTAATAGCGTAATATAAAATATAAATAATAAAATAAATAGCACAAAATAAAAAAGAATACTTGAAAAGTATTCTTTTTTGATATAAAATTACCTTGATTAGGATATAATAAAAAATGAAATGCTTGAAACAAAGCATAAAAAGGAGGAATTTTAATTATGTCAGTAAAAATAGGTATTAATGGTTTTGGAAGAATTGGAAATTTAACTTTCCAAGCAGCATTAAACAAAGAAGAGGTTGAGGTTGTAGCAATAAATGATCCATTTATTGCAGCAGACTACATGGCTTACATGGTGAAATATGATACAGTACATGGAAAATTTGAAGGTGAAGTATCTCACAAAGACGGTATGCTAGTAGTTAATGGAAAAGAAATAAAAGTATATAATGAAATGGATCCTAAAAATGTTCCTTGGGGACAAGACGGAGTAGATATTGTTTTAGAATGTTCAGGTGTATTTACAACAATTGAAAAAGCAAATGCACACCTAGAAGCAGGAGCAAAGAAAGTTATTATTTCTGCACCATCTAAAGATGCTCCAATGTTTGTTATGGGTGTAAATAATGACACTTATACACCAGATATGAATATTATTTCAAACGCATCTTGTACAACAAACTGTTTAGCACCACTTGCAAAAGTTATTAATGATAACTTTGGAATTAAAGATGGTTTAATGACAACAGTTCATAGCACAACAGCAACACAAAAAACAGTAGATGGAGCATCTAAAAAGGACTGGAGAGGCGGACGTGCTGCAAGTGCAAATATTATACCATCTTCAACAGGGGCAGCAAAAGCAGTTGGAAAGGTTATACCATCATTAAATGGTAAATTAACAGGTATGGCATTTAGAGTACCTACTGTTGATGTTTCAGTTGTAGACTTAACTTGCAATTTAGAAAAACCAGCAACATACGAAGAAATTTGTGCTGCTGTAAAAAGAGCTTGTGAAAACGAAATGAAAGGAATTATGGAATATGTAGAAGACCCAGTTGTTTCTTCCGATTTCATACATGATGCACATACATCAATTTTTGACGCAACAGCAGGTATAGCTTTAACAGATACATTTGTTAAATTAGTTGCATGGTATGATAATGAGTGGGGTTATTCAAATAAATTAGTTGATTTAGCAGTATATATTTCAAATAAATAATTTAAAAAATTACTACTATGTTTTATTTATAAAACATAGTAGTAAATTGTGATTTAAGGAGGCTTAAACAAAATGGAGAAAAAAACAATACGTGATATAGATGTAAAAGGAAAAAAGGTATTAGTACGCTGCGATTTTAATGTTCCTTTAAAAGATGGAGAGGTTGCAGACGATACAAGAATTCAGGCAGCACTTCCAACTATTAAATATTTAATAGAAAATGGAGCAAAAGTAGTATTATGTTCACATTTAGGAAGACCAAAAGGAGAGGTAAATGAAAAATATTCATTAAACCCTGTGGCTGCAAAATTATCAGAAGAATTAGGAACTGAAGTAAAGCTAGCACAAGATGTTACAGGAACTAGTGCACATCAAATGGCAGATAGCTTAAAAGAAGGTCAAGCAGGACTACTTGAAAATGTACGCTTTGACCCAAGAGAAGAAAAAAATGATGATAGTTTATCATTAGAGCTTGCACAGCTAATTGGAGAAGATGGAATATATGTTAATGATGCATTTGGAACTGCTCATAGGGCACATAGCTCTACAGAAGGAGTAACACACCATGTAAAAACATCTGTAGCAGGGCTTTTAATGGAAAAAGAAATACAAGAATTAGGAGCTGTACTAGAAAGCCCAGAAAAGCCATTTGTAGCAATTCTTGGAGGGGCAAAAGTTTCTGATAAAATTGGCGTAATAGAAAACTTATTAGAAAAAGTTGACCAAATTTTAATTGGTGGTGCAATGGCAAACACATTCTTAAAAGCAAAAGGCTATGATATAGGAAGTTCAGTATATGAAGCAGATAAATTAGATGTTGCCAAAGAATTAATGGAAAAAGCAGTAGATAAAGGTGTAGAGCTTGTATTGCCAGTTGATGGAAAAGTAGCTAAAATTCCAGCAGGTGAAGAACTAACTACTGAAAAAATAGAAAGTGCAGAGCAAAAAAATGTAAAGCTTTATAAAGAAGAAGATGTAAAAGAGGGAAAAGCAGAAAGCCTAGAAGGATGGCAAATTTTAGATGTAGGAGATACTACTTTAAACCATTATGCAGATGGAATACAATTTGCAAATACTATAGTATGGAATGGACCACTAGGGTTTAGTGAAGTACCTAGCTTTGCACATGGAACAGAGTCAATTGCAAGATATATAGCATCAAGCAAATCAAAATGTGTAATAGGCGGAGGAGATTCTGTTGCAGCAATTAAAAGAATAAAAAAATCAGCAAAAGAAAATGGAGAGGACTTAAAGAAATTTGACAATATTTATTTATCAACAGGTGGAGGAGCATCACTTGAATTTTTAGAAGGAAAAGAATTACCAGGAATTAAAGCATTAAATAATGCAGAAAATGTTAAAAGTAGTTCTCAAGGTAGTAAATTAACCGAACACGAAATTTCAGAAAATTAGTAATTAGAAAGAGGTAGTTTAAAGTGAGGAAAAAAGTAATTGCAGGAAACTGGAAAATGAATATGCTTCCAAATGAAGCCATAAAATTTATAGAACAACTTACCCCAATGGTAAAAAATACTGCAAATGAAATAATACTTTGCGTACCTTATACAGATTTATTTTATAGTTTGTTAACTGCTCAAAATACTAATATTAAAATAGGTGCACAAAACATGCACTGGGAGAAAAGTGGGGCATATACAGGTGAGGTTTCTGGAAGTATGCTAAAATCAATTGGAGTGGAATATGTTATTATAGGACACTCTGAAAGAAGGCAGTACTTTGCAGAAACAGATGAAACTGTTAATAAAAAAATAAAATCAGCTTTACAAAATGAATTAAAACCAATTGTATGCGTGGGAGAAACCCTAAACCAAAGAGAAGAAGAAAAGCAAATAGAAGTAGTAACAAATCAAATAAAAATAGCTTTAAATGGCATAACTTCTTCACAAATAGAAAATGTTATAATTGCCTATGAACCAATTTGGGCAATAGGAACAGGAAAAACAGCAACAGCAAATGATGCAAACGAAATGATAAAAGCAATAAGAAATGAAATTTCTACTCTTTATAATGAAGAAATTGCAAGCAAAATTATTATTTTATATGGTGGAAGTGTAAAAAAAGAAAACAGCAAAGAATTATTTTCTTGTTCAGATATTGACGGTGGTTTAATAGGTGGAGCAAGCTTAAATGTAGATGATTTTACAAAAATTTGCTTATCAGTATAGAAAAATACAGAAAAAGGTGTTACAATATATAATTGTGGAAATTATTAAACTTTCACAAAACATAAGAATGGAGATATAAAGCAATGAGAAGAAAACCGATGATGCTAATGATATTAGATGGATTTGGTAATAACGAAAATGAAAAAGCAAATGCAGTTAAAATGGCAAATACACCTAATATAGATAAACTAATGAAAACATGGCAAACAACAACAATATATACTAGCGGACTTAATGTAGGACTTCCAGATGGCCAAATGGGAAATTCAGAAGTAGGTCATACCAATATTGGTGCTGGTAGAATTGTTTACCAAGATTTAACAAGAATTACAAAATCAATAGAAGAAGGAGATTTCTTTAGCATTAAAGAATTTACAGAAGCTATTGAAAATTGTAAGAAATATGGCTCTAAACTTCATATTATGGGACTACTTTCAGATGGAGGAGTGCATAGTCATATTAGGCATTTAATAGCATTATTAGAATTGGCAAAAAGAAAAGATTTTGAAAATGTTTATGTGCACTGCTTTTTAGATGGAAGAGATACACCACCAGCATCAGGAGAAACCTATATTGCAAAACTAGAAGAAAAAATGAAAGAAAAGAACATTGGAAAAATAGCAACCATTTCAGGAAGATTTTATGCAATGGATAGGGATAAAAGATGGGAAAGAGTAAAAAAAGCATATAATGCTTTGGTAAATGGAATAGGTGAAAAAGCAACATCTAGTATTTCAGCAATAGAAAGTTCTTATCAAAAAGAAGTATTTGATGAATTTGTAGAGCCTACTGTTATATATAATGGTGAAGAGCCAGTAGCTACTATTTCAGACCATGACTCTGTAATATTTTTCAACTTTAGACCAGATAGAGCAAGAGAAATTACTAGAAGTTTAGTAGATCCAAACTTTGACGGCTTTGAAACAAAACCATTGAAATTACATTATGTATGTTTTACACAATATGACGAAACCATACCAAATGTTCATATAGCTTTTAAGCCAGAAGAATTAGTAAATACGTTTGGAGAATATGTTTCAAATAAAGGTTTAACACAATTAAGAATTGCAGAAACCGAAAAATATGCACATGTTACATTTTTCTTTAATGGCGGTGAAGAAAAACAATACAAAGGAGAAGACAGAATTTTAGTGCCATCTCCAAAAGTAGAAACTTATGACCTAAAGCCAGAAATGAGTGCATACGAAGTAACAGAAAAAGTTGTTGATGCTATAAATTCTGATAAATATGATGTAATTATTTTAAATTATGCTAATCCAGACATGGTAGGTCATACAGGAAATTTAGATGCAGCAATAAAAGCAATAGAAGCAATTGATGAGTGTGTAGAAAAAGTAGTAAATGCAATAACACAAAAAAATGGAATAATACTTATGACAGCCGATCATGGTAATGCTGAACAAATGATAGATTATAAAACAGGAGAACCACATACAGCCCATACAACAAACCCTGTTCCACTTGTATTAATTGGAGTGGAAGGCGTAAAACTAAAGGAAGGAAAACTAGCAGATTTAGCGCCAACAATGTTAGACCTTATGGAACTTTCAAAACCAAAAGAAATGACAGGGCAAAGCTTAATAGAAAGGTAAATCCTATAAAATGCAAGAAGACCAAAATATAGTGGCAATATATAAAAAAATGCAAAATCAGCTTTTTTATATGATACCAGAAAAATGGGACAGGATTTACTTATATGCTTCTGTAATACAAAGATTTGGAAATTTTGAAACAGGAGAAATGTTTTTCTACTACTTTCCAAAGGGAATTCTAAAAAAGAACCCTGTAAATAGTTATGAAATTCCAACTAGATTTAATTTAGAAGAAAAAGAATATTTTGAATTAACATCAAAGTTATATGAATTAATAAAACAGCTAAAACTTGAATTTATAAGGCAACATAGGAAACCATGGACTAGTTTAACTATTAAAGTAGAGGGACTAAAATTTATAGTAGAATTTTATTATGATGAACTACCTATTGTAGAAGAGGAAGTAGAAGCAAGACATATTTTATGGGCATATATAAACTTAAATATACCAATGGAAAGCCTAAATAAATCACAAAGGAATTTATTAAATAATGAGCTTAATAAAATAAAAGATATTACACAAAACAAAACTACTTATTCAGAAAATATATATTTAAATCCTATTAAGAATATAGTTAGGTATAATAAAGAAAAGTTAGAATATGTTTCAGACAAAATAGAAGAAAAGCTTGAAATTAAAACCCAAATATTAAATAAAAGGGGAGTAATTTAATAAAAGAAAGGATAAAAAGATTATGAAAGATTATTTAGAAATTGAAAGTGTAAAAGCATTAGAAGTGTTAGATTCAAGAGGTAACCCTACTGTACAAGTAGAAGTAGTGCTTGAAGGTGGATTTTCAGGAGTAGCAATGGTACCATCAGGAGCATCTACTGGAAGCTTTGAGGCAGTAGAATTGAGAGATGATGACAAAACTAGATATTTAGGTAAAGGCGTATTAAAAGCAGTAGAAAATGTAAATGAAATTATTAGCAAAGAGTTAGTAGGAATGAATGCTTATGAACAAGTAGCAATAGACAAAATGATGATTAAATTAGATGGAACAGAAAATAAAGGAAAATTAGGAGCAAATGCAATGCTTGGTGTATCATTAGCAGTAGCAAAAGCTGCAGCTGCATCACTAGGTATGAGTTTATATAACTATATTGGTGGAGTAAATGCAAAAGAGTTACCTGTTCCAATGATGAACATTATGAATGGTGGAAAGCATGCTGACAGTAGCTTAAGCGTACAAGAATTTATGATTATGCCAGTAGGAGCAAAAACATTTAGTGAATGTATGAGAATGGGTGTAGAAGTATATCACAACCTAAAGAAAGTATTAAAATCAAAAGGTTATTCAACAGGTGTTGGAGATGAAGGAGGATTTGCTCCAAATTTAGGAAGTGAAGAAGAAGCAGTAGAGTTAATACTAGAAGCTATCAAACAAGCAGGTTATAAACCAGGAGAAGACGTATGTTTAGCATTAGATGTAGCAGCAACAGAAATGTATGATGAAGCAAAGAAAATAGGAAAAGATGGTTATTATTTCTGGAAAACAGATGAATTTAAAACAAAGGAGCAAATGATAGACTTTATAGTTAGTTTAGCTGAAAAATATCCTATTATTTCTATTGAAGACGGATTAGCAGAAGAAGACTGGGAAAGCTGGAGAACATTAACAGAAAGAATTGGAGATAAAGTTCAGTTAGTTGGAGATGACTTATTTGTAACAAACATTAAACGTTTACAAAAAGGAATTGATAATAAAACAGCTAACAGCATTTTAATAAAATTAAATCAAATAGGAACATTAACAGAAACATTAGATGCAATAGAACTTGCAAAGAGAAATGGCTATACAGCAGTTGTTTCACATAGAAGCGGCGAAACAGAAGACACTACATTAGCAGATGTTGCAGTAGCAACAAATGCAGGTCAAATTAAAACAGGTGCACCATGTAGAACAGACCGTGTAGCAAAATACAACCGTTTATTAAATATAGAAGCAGAACTAGGAAGTGTAGCAGTATTTAGAGGAAGAAAAGCAGTAAAATAAAATACTTAAAAAAGTAGCGTGGCAAATATGCCACGCTACTTTTTTAGAATGCCCCATTCATAATCACGAAAACGACATTTTCAGGAATGGGAGAAATAATTTCTCCCTCCCATGTTTTTTCGTTCCGATCAATGAACCATCCAGATTTGGGAAGTGCCATAATGTACATACAGGTTTCATCAAAGTACTTGGTCTTTTTAAAACCAAGCAGACAAAAATCTGCACCTCTCCAGTCTTCATCAGGAGAAAAGTCGGATAATTCACACAGCCTGCTAACAACACTGCTGTGGTAAAGTACCCATGTACCATTAGGAAATTCTTTTCGAATTTTAGCAATTTCCCTTAAGGGATGCTGATATTTTGGAATACCACGTGTTACCTGCATTGTAAAGCCTCCTTTAATTTGTAATGGTAACAAATTTTCCAAAATTGGGATATTACCCATATTTAATTTATTATACTATATTTTACATAATATTGCAAATTAACAAAAAAATATAAAATAATTATTTACAAAAATAGTGGAAATTTATAAAAAAATATGATATGCTATAAAATGTACAATATATAATTTGGGGTGTAGCCAAGCGGTAAGGCAGATGGCTCTGACCCATCGATGCGTAGGTTCGAATCCTACCACCCCAACCAAAAAAATTTCTTTAAGGTTTATACTTAAAGAAATTTTTTATATTTATAATAACAATAAAAACCCCTAGGATTTCAAAAGAAATTCTAGGGAGTAGTTTTAATTCTATTTTATTTTATTTAAATGTATATATCTTGTAATAGCATATATTGCAATTGATATAATTGATATAAACATTAATGTAGTATAAATTCCTGTTTGTGGAAGATTTTCTTCAGCAACAGTGTTATCTTGTACTGGCTCTGTAACAGTAACAGTTGTTAGCTTAACTTTTGGAGAAACATCTGAACTAGCTGTTCCTTTTCCATCAGGAGTTTCAAAATCTACATCGACCTTTTCATTAGTTGGTAAAACCTTATCAATAACATCTTTTTGTACATTAGCTTTTACTTTTAATGTATAACTTAAAGTAGCAACTTCATCTTCTTTAAGCTCTGGTATAGTCCAAGTAATACTATTATCAGTAGCATCTACTGTATCACTAACAGTTCCTATATTAGGTTTTACTGAAACTTCATAATCAAAATTATTTAAAATATCTTGTGGAATATAATCTTTAACTACAATGTTTTTTAATGAAGCAGATTTTACAGCTGTAATTGCACCATAAATTTTTTCATTAATAGTATTATTTAAATCAGCATAATCAATAAAGTAGAAATCGCCAACAGTTGGATTTTCTTGAGTTCCAAAAATTTCTTCAGCAAGCTGACCATAAGTCATGTGCTTTCCAGTTTCAGAAACAAGAGGAGCAGAAGGATTTTCTAAAGTATTTTGATTTAGTCCCATTAATATAGAAAATATATTATAACCTTGGCTTTCTAAAGCTTGCAACTTTGCCTTTGTATTAGTTGCGTTAACACCAGAGTAAGTAAGTGTATTTTCTGTATCTAATGAAAGATTTGGTACTCCATCAGATAGTAAAACAATATATTTATTTGTATTAGCATCAGTTGTAAAGTTAGACTGTGCTAATGTTAAACCTGCATCAATATTAGTATATATACCACTTGAAGTTTCATAAGCAGAAATAGCATTTTTAACAGTTTCTAAAGAATCTGATGCTTTAAGTAATAAAGTGGCATCTGCTGTAGTTCCAAGTTTTGCATCACTAGATTCTTTTGTAGTATCAATACTAGAAAAACTAATAATACCTACTTTAGGGTTAGTAAAATGATCAAATAGTGAATTAACAAAGGCAGTAGCTGTTTGTATAACATGACTTTTCTTTGTTTGATTATTGTAGTTTTCAGACATGCTATGTGAATTATCTAAAATTAAATAAAGTTCAACAGGTTTTGAAATATTTTCTGCTTTAGAAGTATTTGTAACTGTTAAAGTAATAGTTAACTCCTTATTTTCAGCATTAAAATTTGTCATTTTCTTGTTAAAACTACCAGCATCATCTAAATTAATATCGCAAGAACTTTCGTCTACAAGTTCTAAAACAGTTTTTTCTCGTTCAACAGTTTCAGTTGAAGTTGCTGCAAATATTGATGTGCAGTTTATTAATAAAATAGTAAATAAAATTAAAAAACTTATTATTTTCTTCATAATTTTTATAACTCCTTCTATTTAGTATAATTTCATTACTATTATATCTCTAAAAACCCCATTTTTCAAGCTTTTTAAAAAAATTAAAGCAAAAAGCAATTACAAGAAAAATAAAATCTTAAAAAATGTAATATAAATGTTAATAAAATTTAATATTTAAGCACATATACTATATTTTTTTATGAAAATATGATATTATACATTTTATTAAAATATATTGCAAAAAGGATGATACATATTGGGATTAATAGAAAATATAAATACACCAGAAGATTTACGAAAATTAAATATAAATGAAAAAGAAGAACTTGCAAATAGTTTAAGGCAGGAATTGCTTGATATTGTATCTAAAACAGGTGGACATTTAGCTTCAAATTTAGGCGTGGTTGAACTTACAATTGCACTCCATAGTTTATTTGATACACCAAATGATAAAATTATTTGGGACGTAGGGCATCAAACTTACATTCATAAAATGCTAACAGGCAGAAAAAACAAAATGAATACTTTAAGAAAACTAAATGGACTTTCAGGTTTTCCAAAGATGTTAGAGTCAGAATACGACTGCTTTGAAACAGGTCATAGTAGTACATCTATTTCAGCAGCATTAGGAATGGCAAGAGCAAGAGACATAAAAAAGAAAAACTATTATGTTGTAGCAGTAATTGGCGATGGTGCATTAACCGGTGGAATGGCACTAGAGGCTTTAAATGATGCGGGTTGTAGCAAAACAAATTTAATTGTTATATTAAATGATAACGAAATGAGTATTTCAAAAAATGTAGGCGGAATTTCTACTTTTTTAACAAGGTTAAGAACTAGAAAAGGATATAAAAAATCAAATGAATATATTAAAAAGTTTGTAAATAAATTACCAGGGAATATGGGAAGTAGCATTATAAATTTTGTAAGAAAAGTAAAGCGTGGAGTAAAGCAATTAATTATTCCTAATATGCTTTTTGAAGAACTAGGCTTTTGCTATTTAGGACCAGTAGATGGTCACAACATTGAAAAATTAGAAGATATACTTACTAAAGCAAAAGAGCAAGAAGGCCCAGTTTTAATACATGTTATTACTAAAAAAGGAAAGGGATATATACCAGCAGAAGTCAACCCAGATAATTTTCATAGTACAGCTAGTTTTAATGTAATAACTGGAGAAAGCATAAAACCTAAAGAAGAAGACTATTCAAAAATATTTGGAAACACATTGGTAGATTTAGCAAAGAAAAATGAAAACATAGTTGCAATTACCGCTGCTATGAAAGACGGAACTGGGTTAACTAAATTTGCTAAAGAATTTCCAAGTAGGTTTTTTGATGTTGGAATAGCAGAGCAGCATAGCCTAACCATGGCAGCAGGAATGGCCAAGGCTGGGCTAAAGCCAGTAGTTTCTATATATTCATCTTTTTATCAAAGAGGGTACGACCAAATAATTCATGATATAGCTATGCAAAACTTGCCTGTTGTACTTTGTATTGATAGGGCAGGAATTGTTGGAAATGATGGTGAAACCCATCAAGGCATTTTTGATATGGCATTTTTAAATATAGTGCCAAACTTAATAGTTGCAGCGCCAAAAGACTTTGAAGAATTAAAACAAATGCTAGAATATGCAGTTAATTTAAATGCACCTGTAGCTATCCGTTACCCAAAAGGCTCACAAAGTAAGGAAGTTCTATTTGAAAAGCATGATGAAATTGTAACAGGAAAAGCAGAAGTATTACAAGAAGGGGAAGATATTACAATTGTTGCTATTGGAAAAATGGTAGCATTAGCACAAAAAGTAGCAAATAAATTAAAGCAAAATGGCATTAGTAGTGAGGTTATCAATGCTAGGTTTTTAAAACCACTAGACACAAGCACTATTATAAAATCAGTTTCTAAAACAGGAAAAGTTATTACTATAGAAGATGGAATTATTGAAGGTGGGCTTGGTACAGTAGTTTTAGAAAGTTTAGTAAAAGAAAATTTAAGCAAAAGTTTTATAAAAGCGTACGGTTACCCAGATGAATTTATTAAACATGGAAAAATAGACGAAATAGAAGCACTTTATGGGTTAAATGAGCAAACTATTTCAGGTGAAATATTAGAAAAATTACAAGAAGAATTAAAAATATAAAAAAGGAATTAAAAATGGAAAGACAAGAAATTTTAAAGCAATTTCCAAAACAAGAGGATAAGCTATTAATATCTAAAATATTAGATAAACTTAAATTTATGCATACTAAAAATCAAGTGCAAGTAACTAGCTTTTTAGATGAATATCAGCAAAACATAGTAAGTAAAGTATTGCACACTTTAAATGAAAGCCAATACATATTAGACGGTGGATACGACATGGCACAAAGAAAAGTTTTGTTTATATATCCAGATAAATTGCAAAATATATTTTTAAAAGTTGGTGCAGAAAATTCAGTAGTTACAAATAATATTAAAGTAATATCAATTGTGCTTCCACAAGAACTTCAAGGAACATATAATCATTCAGAATATTTAGGTGGAATTATGAAACTTGGAATTAAACGCGAAGTAATAGGAGATATAATTGTAAATGAAACAGGAGCAGATATATTAGTGCAAAACGAAATGACAGAATATTTAAAAGAACATTTACAAAACTTAACAAGATTTCAAAAAGCAGAAATTTTAATAAAAGAAATTTCTAATTTACAAATAGAGCCCATAAAAAAGGAAGAAAGCATAATATTAATTCCTCAAATGAGGCTAGATGTAGTAACATCAGAAATATTGCATTTATCAAGAAGTAAGGCAGATGAAATAATAAATAAAGAAAGAGTATTTGTAAACTATGAACTAAAAACCAAAAATGCCTATATGTTAAAAGAAGGAGATGTTTTAACCATAAGGGGAAAGGGAAAGTTTGAAATAGGAAAAGTTTTAGCTCAAACCTCAAAAGGAAAATTACGCTTACAAGTAAATAAATATGTATCATAATTTGGCTATTTTTATGCGGAGTTTTTACTCCGCTAATTTTTTGCATCTTCATAAAATCATTTTTTGTCGAATAATGCAATGCGATTTTCATTGAAAAGTTATAAAAGAAATAGTATAATTATTTCATTACTTCATAAAAATTTATATTTTTTGACTTTTTAGATACTTCAAGAAATTTTAAATCAAAGATATTTAATATTCCAATTTTATTAATTTAATATCTAATCAATTCAAAAATTAATAAAAATAACAAAAAAATATTTACACGTATAAAAATACGTGGTATAATTATAAGGAGAAAGCAAATGAAATCATATTCTTCACGAGAATTAATAAAAATACTCATGCAAAATGGATGGTATGAGTGTAGGAAGGCAACAGGTAGTCATCATGCATTTAAGCATCCATTTAAACAGGGGATTGTAATTGTGCCACACCCTAAAAGTAATATTCCAATAGGAACATTAAAAGCAATAGAAAAACAGGCACAAATAAAATTAGAATAGGAGACAAAATATGAAAGATTATTATATTTATCCTGCTATTTTAAAATATGAAAAAGACGGAATTTCTATTTCTTTTCCAGATTTACCTAATTGTAACACTTGTGCAAACAATGATGAAGAAGCACTTTATATGGCAAAAGATGCACTAGGGCTTTATATAGCATGTAATGAAGACGAAAAAAAGGAATTACCAAATCCAACAAGTTTAAATAAAATTAAATTAGAAAACAATGAGAGAGTTATACTAGTAGAGGTAAATATGCCACTTTTTAGGGATGCTATTCAAAATGCGGTTGTAAAGAAAACACTAACTATTCCAAAATGGATAAACGATTTAGGTGAAAAAAATAAGGTTAATTTCTCAAGAGTTTTACAAAGTGCATTAAAGCAACAATTAGGCATAGAAAAACGAAAATAAAGAAATTATTTCATTGACAAATAAAAACACCTGTTTTATAATAAAAACAGGTGATATTTTTGGAACGAAAAATTTTACATGTAGATGTAAATAATGCATTCCTATCATGGACAGCAGTAGAAATGCTAAAACAAAGTGCAGAGATAGATATTAGAACTATCCCTGCTATTATTGGTGGAGATGAAGAAAAAAGAAAAGGCATTGTTCTTGCTAAAAGTATGCCCGCTAAAAATTATGGAATTAAAACTGCCGAGCCTATTTATTTTGCAAAACAAAAATGCCCTAATTTACAAATTTATCAAAGCAACTTTAAAGTATATAGGCAATATTCAAATGCTTTATATAATTTGCTTTGTGAGTATACAAACAAAATAGAACGATTTTCAATTGATGAATGTTTTTTAGATATTACAAACTTTATTCCAAAAGGAAAAACACAGCTAGACATTGCCTATGAAATTCATAATAGGGTAAAGCAAGAACTTGGTTTTACAGTAAATATAGGGGTAGCACAAAACAAACTACTTGCAAAAATGGCATCAGACTTTGAAAAGCCAGACAAGGTACATACCTTATATGAAAATGAAATACCATCTAAAATGTGGCCTTTGCCAGTATCAGACTTATTTATGGTAGGAAGAAAAAGTTTGCCAAAACTAGAAAAGTTAGGAATAAAAACAATAGGTGATTTAGCATCAAGTGATAAACAAAGCATGATTAAATTATTTGGAAAATTTGGCGAAACTATATGGAACTACGCAAATGGAATTGACTTATCAGAAGTAAATTCAGAACCAGAACAACCAAAATGTATAGGAAACTCTGCTACACTTCCAAAAGATTTAAATAATTTAGAAAAAATAGAAGAAGTTTTGTTAGCACTTACTGAACAAACTACATATAGGTTAAGAAAGCATAATCTTCTTACATCAACAGTAGGAGTACAAATAAGAACAAAGGACTTTAAAAACTATTCTCATCAAAAAACTTTGCAAACACCAACCAACAGCACAAAAATAATTTATGAAACGGCAAAAAATGTATTAAAAGAGTTGTTTAAGGGCGAATTTATTAGGCTAATTGGCATAAAAGTAGATAAACTAACATCACCAGAAGCACAGCAAATATCAATATTCGATACACCTAAAAATGAAAAACAACAAAAAATAGATAAAACACTTGATAGTTTAAAAGAAAAGTATGGATATAATGTTGTAACAAGAGCTGGGCAAATGCAAATAGATGACATGATGGATTTTAAAGAATAAAAAATGTAGAATTTTGTAGAAAATTGTAATGCTCGTACATATAATATACTAGTAGTACTTCAATTAGTATTACTAGGAGGTGTAAAAACATGTGCGAAGAAAACAACAAATGTGTTATTATTTGTAATAATGAAGAAAAACCAAAAAGAAAAAATAAATGTTGTATAGATATTATAATATTCATATTAGCTGTTTTACTAGGAATTACTTTAGGTTTAATTATAGGCTCTATTCCTGCAGTAGCCGCTGTTATTGCAGCAGCATTAGCAGCATTTATAATTTTAGCTGTAATACTTGTAATATTAATTGTTATAAGAGCAATAGAACAAGCATGTAATAAAAATAAATGTAACTATTAAAAACATTTATAAATATAGCCTTGGTTATTTTAATATTTTATTTTTTAATTAAAATTAAAAGCAAAAAATAACAAAAAATTTTCTTTAAGGTTTATACTTAAAGAAAATTTTTATATGTTTATGATAGCAATAAAACCCTACAATGTCAAGGAAAAAAAGAAAAGTTTGTCATAAATATTTTTTCGAAAAAATAAAAAAATTTCTTCTTTTTTGAATACAAAAAAATGCTTGTAATTGAGCAAAATCGCCAATTACAAGTATTTTTGCATTTTCTTTAAGTATAAACCTTAAAGAAAACTTGCGAAGGAGGAAAAAGTGTTGAAAAACAAAGGAATAACGTTAATAGCATTAGTAGTAACCATAATAGTTTTATTGATATTAGCAGGTGTAAGTATAACAGCTGTGTTTGGAGAAAATGGAATAATAAGCGGAGCCCAAAAAGCAAAAGAAAAAACAGATGAAGCTATAAAAAATGAAAGAAAAGATTTAACAGAGCTTTTGGATGAACTAGATAGTATGTTAACAGGAGGAGAAGCAACACAAGTAGCAGATGCAAAAGCAGGAGAGTTAGCAGGAAAAGGAACAGAAGAGGAACCATATTTGATAGAAAGTATAGAAGACCTAGTAACATTTTCTAACAATGTAAATGAAGGAAATAGTTATGAAGAAAAGGTAGTAAAACTAGGAATAAACCTAGATTTTAAGTCAAATTTATCGTATGTGGATTATACAAGAACAGATTATGGAGATATAAATAAAGCAAATGGTACAGAAGAATTAAAAACAGAGTTAACAACAGGAGGTGGATTTATACCAATAGGAAATAGTAACCATCAATTTAAAGGAACATTTGATGGAGGAGCGCACACTATAAAAAACCTATATATAAGTGCTGCAAGTGATTATATGGGTTTATTTGGTTACTGTGGAGATAAAAGTAGTATAAAAAACATAGTAATATCAAATGTAAATATAACATCAATAAAAAACTTTGTAGGAGGTTTAGCAGGAAGAAACTATGGAACAATAGATAGAGTAAAAACAGAAGGAGGAAAAATAACAGCAAAACAATACGTAGGTGGAATAACAGGCTGGAATAAGGGGAATATAACATCAAGTAGTAATAGTGCGCAAATAACAGAAAATGAAATGGTAGAGCCAGGAACATACATAGAAACCTTCGTTGGGGGAATAACAGGTGAAAA
The DNA here is from genome assembly GCA_947623555.1 of uncultured Clostridia bacterium. GTDB lineage: Bacteria > Bacillota > Clostridia > TANB77 > CAG-508 > CAG-273. Next base: position 1,641 of record CANQGW010000014.1, on the reverse strand, counting down.
CTATAATCGGAATAATAAAAGAATGTTCTAATAGAGGTAGTGTGTCTGGTATAGATGGACTTTTAGGAGGAATAGCAGGACAAAATTATGGTGATAATGGAACAACAGCATTAATAGAAAAATGTGAAAATAGAGGAACAATAGAATGTACAGGAATAGCATCAGAAAATGTAGGTGGAATAACAGGCTGGAGTAATGGAAATATAACAGAAAGTAAAAATATAGGAAAAATAATTGGATCATATCAAGATGTAGGAGGAATAGTAGGAGATACAAAAGGAGAAGGAAACAAAGTTACATTATGTAGTAATGATGGAGAGATAAGAGGAGGGCAACATGTTGGTGGAATAGCAGGTAATAGTGAAAAAAGTATAGTAGATGATTGTAATAATAATGGAATAATAATAGGAAATGGTGTATTCTATACTGAAGATCAATTATATCATGTAATGGCAGGAGGAATAGTAGGATGTGCAACGAGTCAAAGTGAAATAAAAAATTCACATAATTATAACGAAGTAAAAGCAATAATGGAAGCTGGTAAAACTAAAATACAGTTTGGTGGAATAACTGGAGGAACAAGTAACTCTACAATATATAACTGTTATAATGAAGGAAGGATAGGAACTTTAGAAAATGGTATAGAACAATTAGGCGGAATAAGTGGATGCCTAACTTCTGAATCTACAATAAAACAATGTTATAATAAGAAAGAAATAAATGGGCAAATATATGTTGGTGGTATAGCAGGAATGATAGGATGGAAAGCAGGTGCTACTATAGATAATTGTTATAATAGAGGAGAAGTAAAAGGAATTACTAACCTCATCGGGGGAATTTGTGCTGTATCTACTAATACAACTGGAAGTGAAATAAGAAATTGTTATAATACAGGAAATATTAGTGCAACAAACCAAGGTGGCAATACTTATATACGGAGGAGTTGTAGGAACAGGAAGTGTAGAAAATACAACAGTTACAAATTGCTATTATTTACAAGGTACATGCGAAGGTGCAGTGAATTTAAAAGATATAAAAGAAACTGCTGAAAATAGAACAAAAATACAAATGAAAGATATTGATGTACCAGAAGGAGCTGCATCATTTGTAGACGAACTAAATTCAGGAAATGAAGAAGCAGTTTGGGTGAAAGATACAGAAAATAAAAATAACGGTTACCCAATATTAAAAGAAAATTAGATTTTGAAATACTGTTTATAGCTTAACTAGATATTTAATGCACTTTATAAAAAACAAATAAAATAATAAAAATAACAAAAAATTTTCTTTAAGGTTTATACTTAAAGAAAATTTTTATATGTTTATGATAGCAATAAAACCCTAAAATGTCAAGGAAAAAAAGAAAAGTTTTGTATAAATTTTTTGATTAAAATTTTTAAAAATTCCTCAATTTTCGAACACAAAAAAATGCTTGTAATTAATTGGAACAGCGCTTTACAAGCATTTTGGTATTTTCTTTAAGTATAAACCTTAAAGAAAAGTTGCGAAGGAGGAAAAAATGTTGAAAAACAAAGGAATAACGCTAATTGCGTTAGTAGTAACAATAGTAGTACTTTTAATATTAGCAGGTGTAAGTATAACAGCAGTATTTGGAGATAATGGAATAATAAGAGGAGCACA
>CANQGW010000013.1 GCA_947623555.1 uncultured Clostridia bacterium | reverse complement strand
TAGACTTCCCACAATATAGAAGTAAATTATGGTATAATATAAACATATATGATCCAGTAAGTGTAGAAAATATATTTAAAGAAATAATTACAAAAACCATAGAAGAAAAACGAAAAGAAAAAGTAATAGAAAGTTACAAATATATAATGAAGCAATGGAAAGGAATAGAAATATACGAGACAGATAAAAAATATTTAAAAGGATGTAGTGCTGAAGGGCATATAAGTCATGTATATGCAGACAGAATGAGTTCAAGACCAAGAACATGGTGTGATGATGGAATAGATAAAATGAGCAGATTAAGAGTATTTGTAAGCAATGGCGGAAAAATATATGAAGAATTAATAAAAAGGAAAAAAGTTAATGCAAAACTAAAAAAATATGATAAAATAATACAAAGAAATATAAAACAAGATGTAGAAGAACAGCAATACTATACAATTCCAATTGCTAATAGTGGAATGAATAGTGATATAAGAAAAATATTAAATAAAATAATGTATGGATAATATCAGAAGTGGTGTTTCCCACAAAAAGTTTATGCAATGTTCAAATTTTTAATATTTGACCATATTAAATAAAAGTGGTATAATTATATTATAGTAATAATTAAAGGATGTGTTTATAATGGGATTATTTAATAGATTTAAAAAAGAAAATAAAAAAACCCCAGCCGAAGAATTAACACAAACAGATTTCAGTAATATATCAATGCAAATAGAACAATATGAAAATGAAGATGGTAAACCTTGTTATTTGCTAGATTATTATGATCCAAATTCATATATGAAACAATTATATGATATTACTAGATTAATTATAGAGCAAACACCCGAAACTTTGCCAAGTGGAAATCAAGTTTATTGTGCACAAGTTTCTTGGTACGGAATAAGCGATTGTGAATACCTAGATGGAAATGAAAAATATGGTAGAAAATACGATATGAAAAACATTAGGTTACAAGTAGATTTAGAAAAATTAATGTATGATGTTAAATATCAATCTGCTGTAATGAAAGAGTTATTATCATCTAAAAGGGTAGAAAGATATTTAAAACAAGGGCTAGAAGAAAATCCACAATATCAATGCGGAAATTATGTAGGATATATAGACAGAAAGCAAAGCGGAGAGTATGGTAAATTTTTTGATGCTACAGTAGGAAGAGAAGTTCACAACTTACCTGAACAAAAAGTATTAAGAAGAAGATATAGAGAACAACTTGAAAAAGATAAAGTAGCTAGAAATAATAAAAGAAGAGCAGAAATAGAAAGGCTAAATCGAGAAATGGAATAACTTATAAAAAACAAAAAATTTTCTTTAAGGTTTATACTTAAAGAAAATTTTTATATGTTTATGATAGCAATAAAAGCTATGAGTGTCAAGGAAAAACGAAAAAGTTTTGTATAAATTTTTTGATTAAAATTTTTAAAAATTTCTCATTTTTTGAACTTTAAAAAATGCTTGTAATTTAGCGGAAACGCTAATTACAAGCATTTTGATATTTTCTTTAAGTATAAACCTTAAAGAAAAGTTGCAAAGGAGGAAAAAGTGTTGAAAAACAAAGGAATAACGCTAATTGCGTTAGTAGTAACCATAGTGGTTTTATTAATATTAGCAGGAGTAAGTATAACAGCAGTGTTTGGAGATAATGGAATAATAAGTGGAGCTCAAAAGGCAAAAGAAAAAACAGATGAAGCAGTAAAAAACGATTATGAGCAAATAGAGGATTTAGAAGGAATAATTGCCACTTATTCAATAACATCAGATGGAAGTTACAGTGAAAAAAAGAAGGTAAATACACCAAAATTAGGAAGTGGTATGATACCAATTACGTGGCAAGCAGAAAATGAAGAAGGAACACAAGGAAAATGGGTAGTACCTAAAAATGAAGATGAATGGTATGATTATCAAAATAAGAAATGGGCAAATGCCAAAACAGCAGATGGAAGTATGTGGGTATGGATACCAAGATATGCATATAGTATAGCAGAAGAAAATTACAATAAAAATGTAGAAGGAACAATAGACATAGATTTCATGAAAGGAACAACAAATGAAAGTGCGAGTGGAAGAACCACATGGAATAATAAAAGTGGAGCTGGAAACTGGAATATACATCCAGCATTTGAATTTGGAGAAACAGTACCAGGAATATGGGTAGCAAAATTTAAAGCAAGCCATACTGGTTGTACAACAGATGTAAGCACAGGAATGACTGATACAAACAGAACAGATTTAACTTTACAAGTGAAGCCAAATGTAACGAGTTGGCGTAATATAACAATAGGAAATGCATTTACAGTTTGTTTAAATTATAACAAAAGTTTAAATAGTCATTTAATTAAAAATGTAGAATGGGGAGCAGTACTATATTTAACACAAAGTAAATATGGAAAAAATAGTAAACTATTAGGAAATGAATGTGAAAGCAAGATAACAGGAGCAGGATCTAAAATTGAAGGGGATGTAATGTCTGAAAATGGTCAAACTTATTTATATGATAATTCATTTGAGACTAAACACAGTTATATGACTGAAAATGGAAAAGAAGCGAGTACAACTGGAAATATCTATGGAATATATGATATGAGTGGGTCGTATATGTATGAATTTGTTGCAGCATATATAAATCAAGAAGAGGATGTTGGAAAAAATGGAAGTAGTTTATTAGATGCAGGAAGTGAAGAAGATACAAAAAAACTTGTTGATATATATGAAACAAGTGAAAGAAAAACAATGGAAGATAATTGGAATGTAAATAAAAATAGATATGGTGATGCATTGTACGAAACGTCGGGTGAGTATAATGGCCATAATGCGTGGTACGGTGACTACGGTGGTTATTTTTACAATGAAAGCGTTTTTTTGGCAAGAGGCAATTGTTCAATGCACGATACTATATATGAGCCAGCGTTATTTTACTTCTACGGAAAGCCAGGTGCAAATGAAAATAATCGGTTCTTTCAGACCAGTTCTAATAGTATAATTAGATTATATCGTCTTCTTTCCAATTTTTTGTTGAGAATGGAATGTTAATAAATTTATAAAATATTTACAAAAAATATTGTTTACACATATTAATAGAATGTGGAGTTATATTAGATACAGTAGTAGAACAAAACAAAAAAGACTATGAGATAGGGTTAATTAGATACGCCGAAGAGGAAAAAAATAATAAAAAATAAAATAGTATTCAAAATGAAGTGCGCCAAAAATGTTAGACAAAAATTTAACATTTTAGGTGCACTTCAAAAAGATATACTTTTTTGTGATGTTATAAAATAATACAAATTAGTCCGCCACTGCCTTCATTTACAATTCGTTCTAGTGTTTCTTGTAATTTTCCTTGAGCTTCTTCTGGCATCCTAGAAAGCTTATTTTGTAAGCCCTCATTAACAAGTTCATGTAAGTTTTTGCCAAAAATATTAGACTCCCAAATTTTCTTTGGATCAGCTTCAAATTCAGAAAGTAAATAGTTAACCAAATCTTCTGACTGTTTTTCACTACCAACAATTGGCGATACTTCAGTTTCAATATCTGCTCTAATCATATGTATAATACGCTCTAAACAGACACATACATTTTTAAGAAAAACAGGACAATTAGGTGTTGGAAGGACTCATATTACTAAAGAAGTAAAATATGACATAGATTTTGGTATAGATGAAATATAAATAATGGAAGAAGGAGAAAATATTGAGTTTATCAATAGAATTACAAAAAAAACAACTAGGTATTGCAAATAGAAAAGTTAGTAAACCTAGTGAAGTATTCGAATTAGAAGAAGTTAAAGAAATAAAAGATGCTATTCAGGAGCATCTTTTATTTATAGGGCTAGATAGAAGAAATAATATTCGAGGTATTAGCTTATTAGGTATAGGCTCAAGTGCTGAAATAGATATTGATTGTAAATATATATTAAGAGCAGCATTAATTACTGCAAGTGATAAAGTGATTTTAGTTCATAATCATCCATCAAATGAAATTGAACCAAGCAATAAAGATAAGCAGTTTACCAATACCATTAGTAAACTATTAAAAGCATTTGATATTGAATTAGTAGATCATGTTATTGTTTCAGAAAATAAATATACAAGTATGGGAACTTTAAAGCTTATAGATAAAGATTATGAAAGTTATAGAACAAATTTATTAGAAAATGCTTTATTAATTGAAGAAAACAATAAACTAAAAAATGACATCGCTATATTAACTGATAAATTACAAAAAATTCAAAAACCTTATATAGAACAGGAAGAAGAGTTCGAGTAATTTATCGGATTAAATATAAAAATGGCACAGAATCGATTCTCGTGCGACACGGAAAGGAGAGTGAGGCATATAAAATAAAATGTGCGTTGATTAACTGAAAAGGATGGAGGTGAAAAGTAAAGAAGTTTAAAAAGAATGTTTTCAAACATTAAAAAAATATTAAAAATAGTAATATTTGTAATATTAGCAATTATATTTATTATTTCTTCTTTTTTTATAGTTAAGAATATTTTGGAACATAGAAAAAATAATGAAGAAGTAGAACAATTAATAGAAGAAGTAGTAATACAAGATGTAAAAGAAAAAGATAAAAAAGAAGAATGTATAGATTGGGAAAAACTAAAATCTATTAATAAAGATATTATAGGTTGGATAAAAATTAAAAATACTAATATTAATTATCCGATTTTAAAAGATAATGAAGAATTGTTTTATTTAAGACATACATATAAAAAGAACTATAGTACTTATGGTTCAATATTTACAATAAATGATAAACCTTTAGAAGATGCAGAAACAGTTATATATGGACATAATATGCGAGATGGAAGCATGTTTTCTACTTTAGATCAATATCTTGATTATAAATTTTTGCAAGAGCATAATAAATTTGTAATTTATACATCTAAACAAAACTATGAGTGTACAATTTTTAGTGTATATTCAATAGGGATTGCTGAAGAAACTAATAATACGAAGAATTTAAACTTTAATCAAAAAGTAGAATATTATAAAATGACAAGTAAATATTCTATAAAAAATATAGGTGATGTGACAAAAATAGTAAAATTGTCGACCTGTTCATATTTAAATAATCATGCGAGACCAACAAACCAAAGATATTATATCGTGGCAAAGCTAGAAGAAATTAGTTAAATATACTAATCTATATCATATTAAAGTAAAGAACTTTGAAGAAAGTTGACCAAACTAATGAATAGTATGTTATACTCTTAAGTAAGAGGTGATAATGTATGAAAAAATATATTTTAATATTGGTGTCAATTTCGATACTTATTATAGTAAGTGTATTTGTGATAAATATTATAAGCAATAAGCCATTGGAAAATGTTGCAGACTCTACTATAAATAATAATATATATGTAGCAGAGAAACAAATTCAAAATAATATAATTGGGAATAATGAAATTACTGTAGAAAATAGCAATGTAGAAGAAAACATAATAACAAATAATAAATTAGAGAAAAATACTAATACATCTAATAAAGACAAAACAGTAGAAAAAAATGAAGAAACAAACTCAAAGCCAAAAACAACTTCTACAGCATCTACCAAAAATAATGAAAATACCAATAATAAAACTGATAAATCAGTAGAAAAAAATACTACAAGTTCTTCTAAAGTTACAACAGATAATCAAAGTTATAATAATGAATTATATAATAATGTAACAACTAATCAAAACCAAAAAAATACATCCAAAAATGAAATATCTAGTAGTAAGAGTGAAGAAAAACATACTCATGCATTTACAGTAAATTGTGGATGGTTTAATTCTAATGAAGAGGCAATAACTAAATTTAATAAATTAGTAGATGAATACGACTTAAAATATGAACAGAGCGAGAAAACAGAAAAAGATTGGGAAGAATATATAAAAAATTGTCCAGTTGGATATGAGGTGTTTAGATGCTCATGTGGAATGTATGGCTTAAATATTTCAAAAAGATAAACAATTATTTATAAAAATTACAAAAGAATTTATATGTGTAATGAAGTTAAGAAAAATCTTAACTTCATTTTTTATGCACTTAAAATATTTCTAATAAAGTAAAAATAAGGAGGAAAAGCAAATAAAATGAAATTATTAACAAAAAATATAAAAAGAATAGTAGCTCTATTCTTATTACTAATTACAATATCAAGTACAATTTTTAGTAATCTTGGAATAGTATTAGCAGCAACAGGTGAATATATTGCAAGGATATACGAAACAGGTTACCAAGATAATATTGGACAAAATATATTTAAAATTAGAGTACAGGGAGACGATATTCCAGCACTAAAAGAGGGAGGATTTGGACAAGTTGCATTTTGCCTAAATCATCATATGGATCACCCAGAAACAATGACGACATTCAATAAAGATAGTGATTTTAGTAGTACTGATGATTTTAGAAATAGTGCAAGATTGGCTTATTTAGCTTACTACCGATATAGCAATAAAGATGGAAATGCAAGTCAATCAAAAACAGGCAGATCAGATAGTGTTCAATACGCATTTACAGCTACTTTAATTTGGCAAAAACTTGGACAAGTACCAAATAGTTATAGTCTAGGAAGTGATTTCGATTCATTTAAAAAAGAGATAATGGACGAATTTAATAAATGGGATCAAAAACCAAGTTTTGATGGTTCTACCCAAACACTAGATTTAGGTCAAACTAAAACATTAACAGATAGCAATTCTGTATTAAAATATTATGAAACATTTAATTACACAAAGGATGGAATTACTTTTAAACATACAAAAGGAAGTAATGATATGACTATAAGTGCATCAGATAGTGTTAGTAAAGAAACTGTTTCATTGTTAACCAGCGATGCTATAAAAAATAAAATGGGAAAATATATAAATGATGTTAGTGTACAAACTAACTTTGTTTTAACGCCTTTATCTAATGATAGTATCCACCAAAGATTAATTGTTTCTTATGGTTATAATGATCCAAAATATTTAGCTATGAATATTAATATTAATTTGTATGGAAATCTTGAAATAGCAAAAAAAGATGACAAAGGCAATTTTGTTCCAAATACAAAATTCAAAGTTAGTTATAATTCTGATATGTCAGAACCAATTGGAACATATACTACTGGATCAAATGGAAAAGTAAGTGTTTTGAACTTACAACCTAAAATGGTATATATTCAAGAAATAGAGGTTCCAGAACATTTAACACTAGACAACGCAATTCATAGTATTACAATTAAGTCTAATGAAACAGTCACATATACTGCTACAAATGATACAAAACAAGGTTACATTAAGGTAGTAAAAAAGGATGCTGAAAGTGGAAAAATAGTAAAAAAAGCAGGAACAGTTTTTGACATTTACGATTCAGAGGAACAAAAAGTTCAAAGCATAACTACTAATAGCGAGGGTATTGCTACTTCTGGACCTTTAGATTATCGGAAATTATACCGTAAAAGAATCAAAGGCTCCGAATAAATACACTATTAATGCTGAAGTAAGTGATACCATTAATGTTGTCGAGGATGGTAAAACTTACGAAATTACAATATCAAATAAAAGAGTAAAAGGCTCTATCACTATTCATAAAGAAGATACTAAAAATGGAGCAGAACCTTTAGGCGATGCTACATTAACTGGAGCTGTTTATGGATTATATGCTAAAAATGCAATATTAGATCCAGCAGATGATAGTGTAATATATAGCAAAGATGACAAAGTTGCAGAATTAACAACAAATAATAATGCAACAGCTACTATCAATGATCTATATTTAGGTGACTACTATTTAAAGGAAATAAGTCCAAGCACAGGTTATACGCTTGATGAGTCAATTTATGAAGTTGAATTAAAATATGAAAATCAAAATGTTGAAGTTATAACCAAAAATACAACTGTAAAGGAAAGAGTTAAATCTCAACCTTTTCAAATTATTAAAGTATCTAGCGATGATGTTGGAGAAGCTGAATTATTAGAAGGAGTAGAATTCACAATTAAGTTAAAAAGCGATATAGAAAAATATGGATCGTGGGAGAAGGCTCCAATAGCTAAAAATGCTAATGCTCAAACAGCAGCAAAACTAATAACAGATAGTAAAGGCTATGCAATATCAGAAAAACTTCCTTATGGTACATATGTTGTAAGGGAAACAAAGGTTGCAGATGAAAAATTAAAAGTACCAGATTTTGAAGTAATAATTCCAGAAGATAGTTCTGAACCTCAAGTTTGGAGAGTTTTTAATGATACAACATTCAAAGCTGTATTGAAAATTGTAAAAAAGGATGCAGAAACAGATAAAACAATACTTGTTAAAGGTGCAAAATTTAAAATTAAAAATTTAGACACTAATGAATATTGGGGTTACTGGGATTGGAATCCATTACCACACTATGTAGATTCATGGACAACAGATGAGACAGGAACAGTTATGACAAACAATGAATTAAAAGCTGGGAATTATCAATTGGAGGAACTAAATAGTCCGAAGGGTTACCTATTAAGCGAAGAACCTATTAAATTTAAAATTACTACTAATGCTGTATATCAAACATTACCAGATGAAGAAACAGTAGTAATTGAAGTTATACAAAAAGATACATCAGTTAAAGGACAAATTAATGTAGAAAAAAGAGGAGAGGTTTTAACAAGTTTCACAGATGGCAAATTCATTTATGAAGAAAAAGGGTTAGCTGGTGCAGAGTATGATGTTATTGCTAGAGAAGACATCCTAAATCCAGCAGATAAATCTGTTATATATAAGGCAGGAACAATTGTTGATACAATTACAACAAATTCTGAAGGAAAAGCAACATCTAAATTACTTCCACTAGGTGAGTTTTCAGTAGTTGAGAAAAAAGCTCCAAATCGGATATGTTTTAAATACTGAATCTAAAGATGTTTCATTAACTTACAAAGACCAATATACTGAAGTAGTATTTGATGATACATCTTTTGTTAATCAAAGACAAAAAGTAAAACTTAATGTATATAAAAAAGATGCAGAAACTAATGTAGGATTACCAGATGCAGAATTTGGTCTATATGCTAAAGCAGATATTACTAATTATAGTGGTGAAGTTATAGTAAGTGCTGGAGATTTAATTGAAACAGCTATAAGTGATGAAAATGGATTATTACCTTTTAAATCAGATTTACCATTAGCAAAATTTGAAATAAAAGAACTAAAATATCCAAAGGGCTATGCTTCAAACGATAAAGTTATAGATGTAGATGCAACATATCAAGGACAAGACATTGATGTAATTAATTTAGACTATGAATTTAAAAATGAAATTACAAAAGTTGAAGTGTCAAAACAAGATATTACAAATTCAGAAGAAATCGAAGGAGCATATTTAACTGTATATGAAAAAGATAATCCAGAAGCTGTTTTTGACAGTTGGATTTCAGGTTGTGATGGTAAAAATGAAAATGGAACAATAAAACCACATTTAATGAAAGGTTTAGAAGTTGGAAAAACTTATGTATTGCATGAAGAAACTAGTCCTTATGGATTTGCTCTAGCACAAGATGTTGAATTTACTATTAAAGATACTGGAAAAATTCAGTCAGTAGTAATAAAAGATGAACTTGTGTATGGTAAATTAGAGTTCTTAAAAACGGGTGAAATATTTAATGAAGTTATAGAAGAAGAAACTGAATTTGGCAAAACAAAAAGCCCTATTTGGAATGAGGCAAATATACCTGGAGCAGAAATTACAATTTATGCTGGTGAAGAAATAAAGATAGGTAACACAACTTATTATAGAAAAGATGAAAAAGTACAAACATTAAAGAGTGATAGTGAAATAGTATCAAGTAAAGAACTACCTGTTGGTCTATACTTCTACATTGAGAGTAGTGTGCCATATGGGTTCTTACAAAATACGGACAAACATTATTTTAGAGTAGAAGATAATAAAATAAATGAATTACAAATTATTTCATCTACTTTAGAAAATGAAAGACCAAAATTTAATATTAACATGAAAAAAGTTTTAGAAGAACAAGAAATCTTTAAAAATGAGGATGCATACAAAGATATTGTTTTTGGAATTTTTGCAAGAGAAGATATTTTAGACTACAATAAAAATATAGCAATTGAAAAAGATAGCTTAATTAGTATCAGTGGTATAAGCAAAGATGGAACATTAGAAAATGTTCCAGATTTACCAGACGGTTTATTCTATCTAAAGGAATTATCAACAAACGGGCAATATGTTTTAAATGATGAAGAATACGATTTTAAAGTATTTTATAATGGAAAAGATGTTGCAGAATATACAATACAAATTGGCGAAGACGGAATCATAGACAATAAACTTGCTAGAGGAACAATTCAAGTTAAAAAAGTTGATTCTTTTGACGAAAGTAAAATTTTAGAAGGAGTAAAGTTTAATCTTGCTACAGATAAAGAAATGAAAAATATTATTAGAACAGAAATAACAAATGAAGAAGGAATTGCAACTTTTGATAATTTGGAACTAGGAATTTTTTATATTCAAGAAGCCACACAGTTAGAAACATATGTCCTAAACAATACGATTTATGAGGTAGAAGTAAAACAAAATGGAGATCTTTTAGTAGTTAGATGCGAAAATAAACCTACTGAGATGTTTTTCTCAAAAGTTGATGAAACTGGAACAAACGAATTACCTGGTGCTAAATTGCAAATCATAGATAAAGAAACAGGCGAAGTTGTTGAAGAATGGGTATCTACAGAAGAACAACATATAATAAGATATCTAGTAGAAGGTAAAGAATACATTATGCGTGAAATTCAGGCTCCGAAGGACTATGATATAGCTGAAGAAATTATTTTTACTGCGTTTGACGGCTCAAAAGTTATCATGAAAAACATGAAGACTCCTGTTGTACAAACTGGAAATGAAACAAATCCTATACTACTATTTACTTTATCTATATTATCTTTAATTGGAATAGTAGTAATGGTTATAGTGAATAAAAAGAAAAAGTATAAAGTTAATAATTAATTATAGAGTGGGATTTCCCACTCTAATTTAATATAAAGTAAGTTTTAGAGAAACGGAGGAAATAAATTTGAAAAATTACAAAAGGTATTTTTTAACAAGTGAATCTGTAACAGAGGGACATCCTGATAAAGTATGTGATTTTATATCAGATTCTATTTTAGATGCTTGTTTAGAACAAGATAAAGATTCAAGAGTTGCAGTAGAAACTCTTATATCAAATAATAAAGTAATAGTGGCAGGTCAAATAACATCAAATGCCATAATAGATATTGAAAATATAGTTAGAGAAAAATTAAAAGAAGTAGACTATACAGATGCAGAAACAAATATGGATTATAGAACTTGTGATATTGACATTAATATTACAAAACAAAGTAATGATATAGCAATAGGAGTAGATGATGGTGGTGCAGGAGATCAGGGAATTATGTATGGATATGCTACAGATGAATCTGATGATTATATGCCATATCCAATTAGCATAGCACATAAACTTGCCAAAAGATTAGCAGAAGTAAGAAAAAAAGGTATTTTACCATATTTAAAATCAGATGGAAAAGTACAAGTAACAGTAGAATATGTTAATGAAATGCCAATTAGAATAGATACTATTTTAATATCAGCACAGCATTCAAAAAATGTAGATATATCAACATTACAAAAAGATTTAATTGAAAATGTCGTATTAGAGGTAGTAGAGCCAGATATGCTTGATGTAGAAACTAAATTCTATATTAATCCAACAGGTAGATTTGTAATTGGAGGAGCTGTTGCTGATACTGGTTTAACAGGAAGAAAAATAATTGTTGACACATATGGAGGAATTGCAAAACATGGTGGAGGTGCTTTTTCAGGTAAAGATGGAACCAAAGTAGATAGATCAGTATCTTATATGTTGAGGCACATTGCAAAAAACATTGTAGCAAACGGATTAGCAAGAAAATGTGAAATACAAATGTCTTATGGAATAGGAATACAAAATCCACTATCAATTTATATAGATTGTTTTGGAACAAATAGAATTCCAGAAGGGTTAATTATTAAAATAATTAAAGAACGTTTTGACTTAACACCAAAAGGAATTATTGATTATTTAAAATTGAAAGAACCAATATATTCAAAAACCACTAATTATGGTCATTTTGGTAGAGAAGGATTTACATGGGAAAAGATAGTGCAGATTTAATCTAGTTGGAATAGAACAATACCAAAAAGAAAATGAAGAAGAATTCGAATAAGACTTGTGAAGCTCTTTATAGAGAGTTACAATGACATCAAAAATGCGAGGTTTATAAAAATGGAGCAGGAAATATGTAAAAATTTAAATAAACATATAATTGATTTAACAGGTAAAAGATTTGGAAAATTATTAGTCATAGGTTTAGATCATAATAAGCAAGTCATATATAAAAATGGTAGAAAAAGAGTTACTTATTTTTGGAAATGTGCTTGTGATTGTGGTAATGAAGTAGTAAGATCAGGAAATAGCTTAAGAGGAGGTTACTCTATGAGTTGTGGATGTCAAGCAGAATATAAAAGAAAAATGACTTATGACAAAAAGAAAAAATTACAAATAAAATCAAATACAAATATGCAAGATTTAACAGGTAAAATATTTGGAAAATTATTAGTTATAGCATTAGATCACAAAAAACAAGTTACTTATAAAAATGGAAAAAAGAAAACATATTATTATTGGAAATGTGCTTGTGAATGTGGTAATGAAGTAATTAGATGTGGAGAAAGTTTAAGAAAGGGTGCTACTAAAAGTTGTGGATGTTATAAATTCTATAAGCAAATGTTAACACAAGAAAAGAAGAAATACCTAAAACAACAAAAAGAAAATGAAGAAGAATTCGAATAAGACTTGTGAAAAGTTTTGTGAAGAGTTAGAATGCCACAAATACTTTTTATATAAGTCTTTTTTTAAGGAGAGTAATATAAAAATGTATATTTTAATCTTAATAATAGTGGCTATGTTAAGTTCATCATTAACTTTAGCTGTTATTTGTTCAATAATTTTAGGAAAGGAAAGTGATGTTTTTTGGGAGGAAGAAAAGATTACGAAGAAAGAAAACAAAGAAGAATAGATAGGTATAATGAACTATCTAAAAAAGCAAAAGAACAGTCAATACAATATAGTAATTCAAATGCTAATCGAATTTTACAAATTGCACCTGGACAACAAATAATAATTGGACATTATTCTGAAAAGAAACACAGACGATTAATAGAAAGAGCAAACAATGATATAAGAAAATCCATAGAAATGGATGATAAAAGTAATTATTATGCTCAAAGAGCTGAATCTGCAGAAAATAGTAGAGCTATTTATAATGATGATCCAAATGCAATACAAAAACTAGAAGAAAAATTAGAAAAGCTTGAAAATGAGAGAAAAATCATAAAAGCAAGAGAACATTCTGGATGGGAGTTAACAAATATTGGAGCTAATATAAGAGAAACGAAGAAGAGAATAGAAAGACTTAAAGAATTAGAAAAGATGGAATTTGTAGACATTGAATTTAAAGGTGGAAAAGCTATTCATAATAAAGAAATAAATAGAATTCAATTATTGTTTGATGATATACCAAGCGAAAATATTAGAAGAGAATTAAAACATAATGGTTTCCATTGGTCTAGAAATGAAGGTGCGTGGCAAAGAGAATTTAATAAAACAACAATTAATGTTACCAAAAGCCTAATTAAAGATGTAATAGAAAAAGAAACTGAAAAAAACGATATGAATTCAGAAGAGGAGGAAGACGAACTTGAATAGATTAGAATATTTAGAGGAATTAAGTCAAGAAGCACAGTATAACTTGAATTGCTATTCAAAGGATTCTTCAATGACAGAACCAAGAGAAGAATATAAAAAACAATGGAACTGTGAGCAAGAAAAAATAGAAATTCTCCAAGAACTAATAGAAGAAAATCGAAATAGTAGATTTAAATTATATACTTCTATGTATAATTTAAGAAATGAAATAGAAAACAGAAAAGGAATTGTTTTAGCAAATATATCAGACAGAGAAAAAGGAATAAGTTGTTATTTAACTTTTGATTACTTTCTTGAAAAGGATAAACCACAGTATATATTAGTCTTGAGCATACATGATAAAAAGGCATTTGATGAAAAATATGAAAAAATTTGTACTGCCACCATTTCAAAAGATTCATTTTCAAATATAGATAAACTAAAAGAAAAGATGGAAAATGAGATAAATATGTTAGAGAGTTTTATCGAGGCTGATAAAAAGAACTATAGGGTTTATAGTAAGTATTATGAAGACGATAAACAAAATAAAGTAGAAAATGAGGAAACAGATGAAATAGAGTAACTTTTAAGAGGTAAAACTACTCTATTAAGAAAATAAAAAGCCAGAGAATCGATTCTCGTGCGAGAGAATCTTTAGGAGAAGAAAATGTTACAAATAAGAATAGATATAGTAAATAAAAAACAATATGAGGAATTAGAAACATATAAAGAAATTAAAATAGTAATTCCTAGAAGTTCAGAAGAATTAAAAAATGATTTTAGATATCTTGATCTAGATTATGAAAATTATACAATACAAGATACACATATATTAGAATGTAAATTTTTAGATAAAGAAGATTGTAATTTTTCAAGCAGTATTTCTAGAATCATAAATGAAACAATTACCAGAGCAAAAACAGAAGGATATACAACACCATTTCAGGATATTATAAAACTTTATGGTGTAATAAATAAAGTATACTTGGATGATAGAAAAAAATTACTAGCAGTATTAGAAGCAAAAGAAGGACAAATAAATAATATAAAAGATGCTATAAAATACGCACAAAATATTGATAGTTTTGAACTGATTGGAGCATATGATAGTGAAGAACTTGCAAGACAATTAATATATGATTCAGAAATTGATATAGAAGATCTTATGGACTATGCAAATTTGGAAGAATTAGGGAGAGATTATTCAGAAGATAAAAATATGATAAAAACTGAATATGGATATTTAAGACAAGAAGATGAACTAGAAGAATATGATTTACAAAAGGAAGAAGAGGAGGAGCTTGAATGAACGAAACTATAGAACAAAAAATAACAAAAATAGAAGTAACCACAAAAGAACAATTAAATGAATTATATAATTGTTCTGCCTTAACATTTACAGGAATTTGTTCAGATGATGAAAGTATAAATGACATGGTAAATTGGCTAAAAGAATATTCTGAAGTTTCTAATCCATTACCTATATATATTATTTCAGGAAAAACAATGAATAATAATTATAACTTAAAAGGATCAAATAAATATAAAGATAATTTGACTTTAATTTCAGTAAAGAATGATGATATAAAAAATTTAAGAGCAATTATTATACCGAGATTTGAAGTTGGAGGAAGATGGTTTGATGACATAGTTGATAATAATGCAATGCGAGAAGAGGTTAAAACAAAACCAAGATGTGCTTTGATTGGCAAAAATGGAAATATATATAACCTTATGGGAATAGCATCGGAAACATTAAAACGAAATGGAATGAAGGAAGAAGCAAAAGAAATGTGTGATAGGATAACAGCTAGTAGAAGTTATGATGATGCCTTATGTATCATTGGAGAGTATGTAGAAATTACAGATCAAGCAGGTCTAGAATGCGAAGAAGAGTTTGATGAATAATGAGGTGAAATAAAGTGAAAAAAAAGAACATAACCATAGATAACATACAAGATAGCCTTTTTGGATTAGACACAGAATATCGAGAATCACTTGCTAAAGCTTTAATGAAATTTAAGTATGTAAGTGATTCTCCTTTAAATTTAGATGTAGGAACTGAAGAGCAAAAAAACGAATTGCAAAGAGTATATACAACACCATTAAAATCAGAACAAATCATTGAGATAATAAAATATATGATGGATGAAATGAAAGATGATTTCCAATATAGTAAGTTCAAACCAATTGCATTAAAGTATATTAGTATTGCAGAAGAAATGAAAAAAGAAGAACAAAATGAAAAGGTTGCAGTTAAATCAGGATACTATTTTGAAATATTTTCAAAAAATGAGATTCCAAATACACTTATAGAATCTAATATACAAGTTTCATTAAATAATAAAATATATAAATTATACAAAGCTTCAAGTATAGAAGATGAGAGAAAAATTGATAAGATGTTTGGTGACAGAATGGGATATGATATTGATGAACATACTGTAAATAATGAAGAAGAAATGGAATAATATAGCTAATAAAGTGGTGCTACAAAAAGCACCCCTTTATTTTTAGGTCATCCCGTAAAAAGCCACGCTTTTTAGCAGTTAGTGGGAGTGGAGTGCACTCCCTCTTCCTGCAAAATTGCTATTAAAAGCAATTTTGAAAAAATAGGGAGAGAGCATGGAGGATTAATTGAAAAAGAATAGCGAAGAAGAACTCGTAAGAATAGTTGTAAAAATACCTAAATTTAAAAAGGAAATGATTACAAAAATAGTTGAAAAAAGTTCATATAATACAGCATCAGATTTAATAAGAGCTGGAATAGATAAGGAAATAAATTTACAAATTTATAAAGATAATTTAGACTTTATTATAAAAGAATTAGATAGGTTAATTGAGATAAAATTAGATCCTTTTATAAAATCACAACGAAAAATAAATGCAAAAAATTTAAGAACTAATGCAATTAATACTTATCTTGTAGGAGAGGTATTTTGCAAAATACTTGGAGATGATATGCACAAAGATTTCTTAAATATATTATCTAATGCAAGAAAAAAAGCTAACTATTTTGTAAATAAAGATACATCAGAAATGACAGAAAAAGATTTATATGATTTCTATTCCATAGGAGAAATATACAGAAATGAGTAGACTTATTTTTAAATTAGAAACATTAAATCCGAACTTAAGAACAACATTTTTTAAGCATAAAATATATACTAACTATCTTGCTAATAGTGTATATGCTATCAAAAATAAAAATACAAGTCATGGATTATTTGGAAAAGTAGAGTTATTTCCTGATATTAGAAACATGGAAACAGTTGATGAAATATCAAAACATATAACAAAATTAGCAAATCAAAAAATACCTATCTACAGAGGAATGATATCTTTAAATGAGTATGATGCTAGTAGATTAGGATATTTAAACCAAGAAAAATGGCAAGAACTTTTAGAAAATAAATTACCAAGTATCGCAAGTAAATTAAATGTAAAATATGAAGATTTACAATATATTGGAGCAGTACATTTAGAAAAAGGACATCCACATTTTCAGTTTATGATTTGGAGTAAAGGAAAAGAAAAAAGTAATTATTATATTAAATATCAGCTTAAAGATAAATTAAGGTTAGAGTTTACAAATGATGTTTTTAGAGAAGATTTGCTACCAATATATCAGGAAAAAGATCTAGCAAAGAAAAATATTCTTGCAGAAAACCAAATTATAAATAAACTAAAACAAGTAAGCCAAAATAATGATTTTATCAATAGTATTATAAAATATGAAAAAGATTCTCAAACCGATAAAATTATGAGACAAATATTTAAAGATGAAGATCTAAAAGGAATTATAGAATTAATTCTTGATTTAAAACAAGATTTACAAGCAACAGAAGGAAGCATTAAATATGAGTATTTAAAAAAATACCCTAATATAATAAAAAAAATTGACATTATATCAAATAAAATAATAGACACATCTTATGAGTGTAAATTGCAAATAGAAAATTATATAAATGCAAAACAGAAAATAGTAGAATTTAGATATAGCAATGAAAAAAAGCTACAATATCAACAACAGAAAATTAAAACTGAAACCGAGAAAGAGGTTTTAAAGCTAATAGGAAATAAGGTTCTTGACTTTGAGAGAAAACTATTAAATAGTCATGAAAGCTATACTAATAGTAGATATATAAATGAAACAAGAACATATATTAATGGGATTTTTGATTTTCTGTGTAGCTTATCTAATAGAGAGGAAAATAAATATAAAATGCTACAATTAAAATATAAAAAACAATTATCAAAACAGGCAAAAAAGGAAAAAGCTATTGAAAAAAGGAATAGTTCATCTTGGAATTGGGAAGATGAACTATAAGACGGAAACAAATTCTAATGAGACAGATAAAAAAAACAAAAGCGATGAAGAAACAGAAGAATTTGAATAAACAAAATAAAAATATATAAAGTAAGGAGGAGATAGAGCTCCAAAATAGAAGGAGAAAAAAATTAACAGAAGAATTTTAATTATTATAGCATTAATGGTAAGTATTATCATTAGTGCTTATTTTTCAGTTAGCTTACATTTTATATTAAGTAAGGATTTTAATAATTTACTATATATGAATATAGAAACTATTGTAAAAATGTTATTTAGTAATTCAAAAGTTGCAGTAATATTTCTTGCTTTGGAAATTATGATAGCATCTTTTTTGTTACTTTTTTCAAATAAGCGAAAGAACATATACCATAGTGAAAAAATAAAATTAACAGACAAAATAGAAGTGCCCAAACCAGTAGGTGAAGGACAGCATGGTACTTCCTGGTGGCTAGATAAAAAAGACTATAACAGAGTATTTAACTGTAACATTATTGATAGAAATAAAAATTACAATAAAGTTTCATTTGATTCAGGAGGAGTAATAGTAAATTATGAAAAAGATAACAATTTGGAGAAAATGTATTATATAAGTGATAATATTCATGTGCTTTTAGTAGGAAGTTCAGGATCTGGCAAAAGTAGAAGTATTATTATTCCAACGATAACAATGTTAGGATTATCAGGGGAGAACATGTTTATTTCAGATGTAAAAGGCGAACTATATTTATATACAGCAGAAAAATTAAAAGAACTGGGATATGATGTTATAGCATTAGATTTTATAAACTTTTTAAAAAGTAATTGGTATAATTATCTAGATATTGTTATAAATGCAGTAGAAGATGACAATATACCACTTGCAGAAAGTTTAATAAATGACATTGTTAATATATTGGTAGAAAGTAATGACAGAACAGAGCCTATTTGGAAAAATGGAGAACAGTCTGTAATAAAAACAGCATTAATGGCAGTCATTTTAGAAAATAAAGGCAAAAGAGAGTATCAAACTTTACCAAATGCATATTATTTTGTAGCAGAAATGTTTAAAACTGATAGAGATGGAAAAATGCTAATAGATAAATACATGGAAGAAAAAGAAGCAGACGATCCTATAAAGAAATTCTATGCAGTAGCTCGGAACTGCTCCATCAAAAACAAGAGGGAGCTTTGTGGCTGCAGCACTTTCTACTTTACAAATGTTTATAAATGAGTATGTTGCTAATAATATACAAAAATCAGATTTTGACTTAAGAAATTTTGCAAAGAAAAAAACAGCAATTTATGTTTTATTACCAGATGACAGAGAAACATACCATAAATTAGGTAGTATACTAGTTCAACAACTATATACAGCACTTGTTGAGACAAGTCGTGAGGAAGGAGGAGAGTTAAATATAAGAATGAATTTTATTTTAGATGAGTTTGCCAACTTTACTAAAATAGATACATTTCAAAGTATGTTGACCGTATCAAGAGGAAGAAATATAAGGTTTTTAATTTGTTTGCAAAGTTTTGCCCAACTTGAAGAAAAGTATGGAAAAGAAGGAGCACAAAACATAATGGATAACTGTGCTTTGATTTATTTAAAAACAAGTAATATAGATACAGCAACAAAAGTTTCAGATAAGCTAGGCACTTATACAACACAAGCCTATGGTGAAAGTAGTAATACTAATATTAAGTATGATAATAGCAGTAGTAGTATGAGTCTAATATCAAGGAAACTATTAACACCAGATGAAGTATTAAGAATTGAAAGCCCATATGTATTAGTAATGATACCTAGTGAATTACCTGCTTTACTAACTGTACCTGATATTAGTAAAACATATTTCAATAAATTAAATGGTATGGGTACAAGAGAAGAAAACCAAAAATTAAGAATCACAAGAGAAAAGCAAAGAAAAGTTAGAGAAATATCAAAAATAAAAATATGGGATATTTGGAATAAATATCAAGAACAAGACGAATTGTATGATATAGACCAAATAAGGCATAATTTAGGAGTTATGCAAAGAAAGGAAAAAATTGAGAACAGAACAGATAAAGAAGATATATAAAATTTTTATAAAAATAATAGTAATTGCATTAGTAATATTTTCAATGCATCAAATTGTTTTTGCAAGTAGTTTTGAAAGTACTAAACTTGTAACAGGAACAGAAAATTTAGTAAATGCAGTAATTAATTGGTTAGTAGGAATTGGCATAACAATTTGTGGAGGTTATTTTGTTTATTATGTATATTGCTTAAAAACAAATGATGAGGGAGAAAGAAGAAGAAACATTCAAAATATAAAAACAACATTAATAGCAATGGTATTAATAACTTGTGGTTTAGCATTAATTGATGCTATATTAAGTTTTTATAAATAAACTTTAAATTTATATAGAAAAACAAATCGGAATACATGGTATTCTTTTTTTGTGTGTAAAAGAGGTGATTAATTATTAAAAAAATAAACAAATATAAAGAAATGAAACATAAACATCAGCAAGAATTCAGTAATTTTCCAGTAATGTTTGCATTTAGTGATGAACAATTTAAGGAAGGCATGAAACAATTAAATGTAAATGTGGAAAATGAATTAACATCAATTGGTGCAGGAGGTTTTATAAGGAAAAGTGATGTAACTAAATATAACTCAATGATGAAAAAATTTGATGATGAATACAAACAAGCAATTAAGGAAGATATAACAGGAAAAGGCTTCATAAAAGATATGTTTGTATATGAGTTAGTAAATCATGAATATTCATTAACATTAGATCTGGATGAAACACTATCAGCATTAGAACTAACAATTGATGATATAAACGAAAATGAAAATTTAAGAAATGGTTTAGAACTAGCAAAGCAAGAATTATCAGAACAAGAAAATATCGAAGAAGAATTATTCGGTGAAGAATAAAAGTGAGGTGATGCATAATGGCAGATATGCTTGTAGAGTTAATAGAAAAATTTATAGGAGGCTCGGAAGCAACTTTAAATTCACTATTTAAAAGTATGCTAAATCTAGTATTTTTTATAGAACGAGAACTTGGTGGAATTAAGGTGGCAGATGGCAGTTATATAAACTTTAATAGTATTTATGAAACTATATTTAATTATGCAATATTCTTACTAGTTATTGTTTTCATAGCTAAAGCTATAAAAATATACTTTATGATGAGAGAAGGAGACAATGAACAAAATCCAGTTCAATTGTGTATAGGAATGTTAAAAGCTGTAATTGTTATGATATGTTTTAAGGAAATTTACTATATATTTGTAGGAATAGTCCAAGAGTTTTTAAATAGCATTTTAAATACAATGCAAGTACAGGGTACTAATTTG
Organism: uncultured Clostridia bacterium; assembly: GCA_947623555.1. Lineage (GTDB taxonomy): Bacteria > Bacillota > Clostridia > TANB77 > CAG-508 > CAG-273. Next base: position 13,800 of record CANQGW010000013.1, on the reverse strand, counting down.
GCAGAAGTATTGACAGGAAATATGGGTGGAGGAATATTTACAGCAGTAGCTTGTTTAGTTCTTCTAATAGTATGGTTGATTCTAATTTGCCAATTTATTATGAAACGGAATAGAAATGCTAATAATGAGATTAGGTATTCCATTTGCATCTATTGGGTTGCTAAATTCAGACGAAGGAGTTTTCCCTGAATATATACGAAATTTTTTAATGACAGCTTTTACATTAGTAGTACAGCTAACATTACTAAATTTATCAATTTTAACATTAATAAATGGACATTTAGTTTATGGTATAGCAATTGCAATAGTATCAGTAAATACACCGATGATTCTAGCTAGATATATGATAAAACCACATGGAAGTATTATAAATTCAGCAGGTAATACTGCAAGATCAATTAGAGCTTTAACACCAAGATTTAGTGGATTTAGATCATTAGGAGGTGGTAAAAAATAGAAACATTAAAGGAAATAGTATCAGTAATGAGAAATTTAGGCATAGCAATTGCAGGAGTAGCTTTTATTATTCTAATGATAAAAGTTGGAACTGATCCAGATAATAAAGCAAAATATTTAAAACTTGCAAAACATGTAATAATTGCCACAATATTAATTACACTTTCATTAACATTAGTAGAAATTCCAAAGTACTATTTTGGAAGTACGGTAGAAATAACGGATGGGCAATTAGCAGATATGACAATTGATAAAATAGAAGACAAAGATTGTCAAGGAAGAGAAGTTGTTACTATTAATGGAAAGAGATATGTTGTAACAGATACAAATAAGAAAATTGCAGCACTAACAGACGATGAAGCACTACATGATGCTTTTGGCTTATATTCTACAGCAAAAGTGGTGGAAAATGTATCTTACTTAAGACCTTTTGGAGATTGTCAAGATTTTTGGAAAGGATATTATGCAGATATTGAATATTATAGAGATGCAGATGGTTTTATCTTTCCATCATCTTATACATATCCACAATATGTTAATTATAAAAAAGAAGGAGGAGGCATACAATGACAGATAAAAAAATGATAAAAATTCCAACAGAAATCAAATTAAAAACTGAATTTTTTGACGGATATGGTATGCAGGAATTAATTAAAACTGTAATTGTAGGAGCAATAGCATCAGCTATTGCATATATTGTTTATTTATTTACACATCAAGCTTTATTTTCAACATTTTTTGTGCTAGGTGTAATAGTTGTTAGTGTAATTACTTTAATAAAAGGACAAAATAACTTTTCAATGTTAGATTCAATAATAAATATAGTAAAATTTAGTTTTATACAAAAAGAGTATAAATATGGAAGGGGTGATTTCAATAAAAAACATATTAACATTAATAAAAGCGAAAAAAAATAATATAACACTAAATGAATTTTTAAATATTAAGGATATTCCAAAAAATAAGAATTATCTTGTTACATTAGATGGACAGATAATTCTTTTTATTAAGGTAAACCCAATTAACACTGATTTACTCTCTGAAGATGAATTAGAGGCTAAAATGGACTTAATGAGTGTGGAATTTGCAAATGAGCAATATCCATATAAAATTCTAATAATACCAAGAGCTGTTGATATATCAGACCATATTCATGAGCAGGAAGAATTAAAAAATAAATGTGAAAATGACATAAGCAAAAAAATAGTTGAGCAAAGAATCAAATTTACAAGTAATTTAGTCGCAGATAAGGATATTATTGAAAATGAATTTTATTTACTAATATGGATAAAAAACGAAGAAAATGCAGAAGTGGAAATCAATAAAAGAGCAAATAATTGGATTTCAAGATTTAGAAATTGTGAATTGCATAGTGAAATATTAAAAGAAACAGACATTATTTTATTAGTAAAAAGTTTCACTATACCAGAATTTGCAAGAACAGAAGGAACAGATTATATGGATAATATTGTTCAAATTAAAAGAAAGGAGTAGTATTGTTAGAAACAAATGAAATATATAACATGGATTGTATGGAAGGATTAAAGTTGTTAGATGACAATAGCATTGATTTAGTAATTATTGATCCACCATATTTACTTAATTTAAACAGAGTAAAACATACAAAGAAATTTAATAAATATGCTAATGATTTATTAAACCTAAAAGATGGTTTTGATTTAAAAGTTCTTGATTTATTAATACAAAAAATGAAAAAAATTAACATATATATTTATTGCTCTAAAAGGCAAGTACGAGATATTTTAAATTATTTCAGTGATAAAAATTGTAATCACGAAATATTAACTTGGCACAAACAAAATCCAAGCCCTTTAACAAATAATAATTATTTACCAGATACAGAATATATTTTGTTCTTTAGAGAAAAAGGAGTAAAACTATATGGAAATTACCATACAAAGCGAAAGTATTATATTTCAGGAACAAATCAAGTAGATAAAAAGAAATACAAGCATCCTACAATTAAACCACTGCAATTAATTGAATATCATATACTAAATTCGAGCAATGAAGGTGATGTAGTTTTAGATTGTTATGCAGGATCAGGGACAACACTTGTAGGAGCAATAAATAAAAATAGAAAATATATCGGTTTTGAAATTGACAAAGATTATTATGAAATAGCAAAAAGGAGAATTGAAGAAGCAAAGATCCTAAAGGAGAAAGCTATTGAAGAAAGTACAAACAAATTATGATTTAATTGATTTAATCACACCAGTTCGGAGGGATGACATTTGACAGAAATAAAATATATTTAGGAGATAGATTCTCTAAAATATATACAATAGTTCATTATCCAAGTAATGTAGAGATGGGGTGGCTTGGAGAATTAGTTAGCAATGTTGGAGCAATATTCTCTATAAACATTGAACCAACAGATAATGCAGAACTAATAGAAAATTTAGATAGTAGGATTAGGGATGCATCAGGATTAGCAAAACTTGCTAAAAATGAATCAACTAGACAATTAAGAGAAATGGAAGTTATAGAGGCAAGTGAAATTATAAGCAGAATGATTAATAACAATGAAGTGGTATCATATTTAACTATTTATATTTTAGTAACAGCACAAGAAGAAAACGAGTTAAATAAAAAATGTAAAGAAGTAGAAAGAGAGATACGAAAGCAAAAATTGAAGTTAAGACCTTTAACAAATTATTTACTTATGGATGGGTACAAAGCAGTAGCACCATTTTTTACAATACAAACAGAATTAAGTGAATATTTTAAAAGAAACATACTAACAAGTTCTTTTACAGGAGGTTTTTTATTTAATACAAATACTTTTATTGATCCTGGAGGATACTATTTTGGAATTAATCAAAAAGGTGGAATTATAATATTTAATTTATGGCTAAAAAATTCTAATAGAGGCAATAGTAATATGGTAGTTGTAGGAAGCTCTGGTTCAGGAAAAAGTATGGCTGTAAAACATTTAATATATAATGAAGTGCCAACATCAAAAATACTAGTAATAGATCCAGAAGATGAGTATTCATATCTTTGTAGAGAACTTGGAGGAAAAGTAATAAACTGTAGTGGAGGAACAGGTGGAGGAATTTTAAATCCATTACAGGTTAGAATTAACAGAGAGGAAGAGAAGGGAAATAATTCACTAGCATTACATTTTCAATTTTTACATACCTTTTTTGAAATTTTATATCCAAGTTTGACAGAGATGGAATTTGCAACATTAGAAATGTTACTAGAAGAATTGTATAGTAATTTTAATATAACTAAAAATACAGACATAACTAAACTTAAAAATACAGATTTTCCAATTTTGGAAGATTTGTATTTTTTAATAGAAAATAAAAACAAACAAGAGCAGAGAGAAGTATATGAAAAGATTCTATCATTAATAAGGCCAATTTCAATTGGTCAATCATCTGCTATATGGAATGGTCATACTAATATAGATATTGATAATCAATTAACGGTCTTTAACACAAGTTCAATGCACAAATTCCAAATTCAATACAAAAGAGCACAATATTATAACATTATGTCTTATTCATGGGATATTTTAAGTAAAGATATTAACGAGCAAACGATGCTAATTGCTGATGAGTGCCATGTCCTTGTAGATCCTAATATTGTTCAAACATTAGAGTATGTTAGAAATATTAGTAAAAGAGCAAGAAAATATAATAGTAGTATAGTAGTCGTTACGCAGTCAATAGAAGATTTCCTAAATGAAAAAATAAAGCTTTATGGTCAGAGTTTACTTGCAAATGCAACTTATAAAATGTTTTTTAAATGTGATGGTCAAGATTTAAAAGATGTACAGGAGACATTTAATCTTACAGAAAAGGAAACAAAGCTAATCTATAATGCGAAAACAGGAGAATGTTTACTTTCAGCAGGAATAAGAAAAATATACGCAATACTATACCTAGATACACAAGAATTAGAGAAGATAGATAGAAAGTTTGTTAAGGTACAAAAGTATGCGTAAAACAATATATTTAATTATTGGAATTGTAATTTTTGTATTGATACTTGGAGCTACCTATGAAACTACTTTTATTGTTTCTAGCGATGATAAAAATAATAATACTATGCAGGAAGAAAAAATAGATGAAATTGTATATAAAGGTAAATTTCCAATACCTGTTGAAAATTTTATAAAAGTAACCAGTGGCTTTGGATACAGAGATCCAGTATACAACAGCAAAGGTGAACAAATTTCAGGAGGAAGATCACATTTGGGACTAGATATGGTTGGAACTTTGAATAGTAGAGTAATGTGTGTAAAAGATGGAGAAGTAACTCATGCAGGTTGGCAAAATAGCTATGGTAATTGTGTAGAAATAAAACATACAGATGAAAATGGAAAGGTGTTTTATACTTTTTATGCCCACATGCAAAATAACTCTCTAAAGGTTGTAAAAGGTCAGAAGGTGGTTTTAGGACAGGTTATAGGAATACAGGGAACGACAGGAAATTCTACAGGCGACCATTTGCATTTCGAAATAAGACTAGAAAACAAAGAACAGATAAATCCTGCCCCATATCTATTTGATGAAGTATAGAAAGGATAGAAAAATATGGATCATAAAAATAATACTAAAAATGAATTAATAATATATTTGATAATTGTAATTTTATTGATTGCTTTATCTATCTGCAATAATACAATTTGGAAGTTTGGAAAACAACTAGATAATCATACTACAGAAAATAATATTACAAATTTGAATTCCGACAATATAATTTATAATGTGCCATTTGAGGAAGAATGGCTAGAATAAAGGAGTGTGATGTTAATGTTAAATTATATTGCTACAGAAGCTACATCAGGTTTAATTCAAAAAATATGTGAAAAACAAAATATCTTAATATTATATAAAACTAGTGAAATAACTAACATAAGTACATATTTAAAAGAAACGAAGGTAAATTTTAACTTAATCAAATATTTTATTATTGAAATAGATTGCTTGGATAATTTAGAAAAAGAAATTATTGATAGTATTTATAGTTTTAGCAGATTGCATCCTAAAATTAGGATTATAGTTCTAGCACAGGGGATTCCTAATCAGAGCAATTTATTAAATTCATTGTATAGTCATGGAATATATAACATTATAAATTCTACAGATAAATTAGAAATAGAAAAACAATTGATAAAATGCTTATCAAAGGAAGGAATTTCAAAGGAAGAAGCAAAAATATTTGAAAAAATTGAAGTCGTGCAAGAAAAAAATAACAAATTTACAAAAGTTAAAATCAAAATACAAAACATGATAAATCAATTAAATAAAAAAATACAAATAAAAAATATAAATCTAAATGAAAAAATAGAAAGTAGAATACATTATTCAAATAATAGTGTATTCTTTTTGATTTATGAAGTTTTAAGAGCAATATACAATGTTTTAGTATTTATATGGACTAGCTTTGGAATATTGTTTTTACTAAACTCACAATTTAGACATATTATATTTCAAATTTTAGGATTGAAATAGAAAGGAATTTTAAATGGGATATTATAGTACAGTTATGATATCAGTAACTAAAAAAGGATATGAAAAAATAAAAAAAGATCAAGAAAAATTTGCAGATTATGAATTATTAAAATTATTTAATGTAAGTAATTTTGGAAAAGATAATTCACTCATTTTAATGGAAACAGAGGATACAATTAAGTATTATCCAGAATATGAAGATATTCAACAATTAGAGAAAACACTATCTAAATTAAAGGATGGATATGTATTTGTTAGATTAGGTGAGGAAAATTTAGATATTGAATTTAGAAATAATGCAAAAATAAAAGAATTACTAGAACCATTTGATTTTATAAAAGAACTGTCGGACAATTTAAATAAAGAATTTAAAAATGAAGAGGAGGAAGAGTTTGAGTAAAGTCAAAAATTTAGGATTTCCAATTGAGGAAAAACTACATAAAAAAATGAAAATGTACCTATTAGAATTAGAAGAGAATATAACAATTAAAGATTATGTAACAAACCTAATAGAAAAGGATTTAAAAAATAAAATTAAAAAGAAAGAAAACAAGGAGAAAAAATAAAATGAAAAATGAAGTCTCAACATTTACTATAAGTATGACAAAAGAAGAAATGCTAAAATTCTATGTAAATAAAATAATAGAAAATGGAATAAGAGAATGTTCAGAATTTAATTTTTCTGTATATTTAACGGAATATGGAGATGGCATTGATTTAACAAAATATAAGGATGAAATACTGAAACTATTATATAAAGATGAAAGAATTGCAGATGTAACAATAGATGATGAAATGTGTATTGACATGGTATTTTATACAAGTTATTGTCCATATTTTTATGATGAAATTAATACCCTAGATTCTAAAGCACAAAGTGAAATATTATCAGATTTTTATTATTATAGCAGTAGTAGAGTCTTTGAAAATGGATATTTATCCATCAGAGCTTTAATAGATGATTTTGTAAACAATAAAGATGAAGATTATAGAGAAGATATCTATAATACATTAAAGAAAAATATTATTGAAACAGGCTTCATAGATAAATACATTGAAAACAATAACGAAACTTATGTTACATTAGAGAATAAAAAAGAATTTGAAAAATTATTACTAGATAGAATTAAAACATTGGAAAAAAGTTCAGAAGCGGAATATGAAGAGGAACTGTAATAGGATAGCACCTATAATTTTAGGTGCTTCTTTTTATATTAAACGAGAGAAGCCATAAACTCGTTTTAAAACAATAAAGAGATAGGTGTTATGAGCCGATGCTGTAAAATTCATTCGCATGATTACAAAAGGTCTATTTGTATGAAATATGTAAGTGAGATTTTGTAACATATACTCACAATAAATAAAGAGTTTCAGGAGGCAAAACTTGTATGAGGATATATAGGTGTAAAAAGTTTGGGCAAGTATGAATAAAGTTAATAACTTATTATTAACAGCATCTATAGTAGATTATTTGATCTACATACTAGACTACCATAATTGAAAGTGAGGGAATGAGGGGTTTCTATTATGGTGTATTATTTTTTATACAAAGGGGATAATACACCATTTTATGTTCAGAAATTTCAGGGTTTCAAATTTTAAACATAAAAAAAGCACATTTAGTGTGCTTAATTATTTTTACTTTGTAATTTATTTAGAAACATTATATTATTTTCTATAATAGAACGATTATATTCGTTTAATTTTAAATATCCATTAATTTTTAATAAGTCATCAGAGAATGATTCTGATTTTAAATAGTCAGAATAAAGGTAATCCAATGATATATTATATAATGAACAAAGTTTTAAAATCAAACTAATACTACCAGTGGTTTGATTTGTTTCTAATGCGCTAACATAACGAGGAGCACAGTCGATTTGTTCACATACTTCTTCTTGAGTAAGACCACATGATATTCTTGCTTCTTTTAATTTTTTACCAATTTCTATCTTATCATTTTTATGTTTCATAAAAAATCCTCCTTAATAAAAATATCAAAATTGATTATTAAAATAAATGAAATAAGAAAAACATTAACTCATATAAAATAAACAAAAAACTTGTAATTATGTTTTTGATATGCTAGAATATATTGAAAATATAACAAAAAATGGAAAAAAATACATAATTTAATCGAACTATGGAATGTAAAAATAAATTTAAAAATTCAAGAGAAAGGAGGAATGCTCTAAAGACAAAGGGGAAAAATAAAAAACGAATCAGTAAAGAGATTCGCTTTTACATATCATTGTTTATAAAAAATTGTATAAGAGCATGGACAGCATTCTTCTGATAATCGTTTAGAAGATTTATTTGTTGTGTTAGTCCTATGGCTTTATCATGAGAAGGCTTAAAAAAATCTTTTAATAGCTCATTTGGTGTAATATTTAGGGAATTACATAGGTTTATTAAAGTTAATAAACTAGTCGCAGAGCGACCACCTTCTAAATCTTTTAAGAATGTCAAAGATATATCAGACATTTCTGCCAATAATTCTTGTGTAAGTCCACAAGATAATCTAGCAGATCGTATGTTTTGACTTAATATTTCCCTTAATTTATCATCATTTAGTTGCATAGTAATCCCCTTTTAAATAGTTTAACCAAATATTATCATTTTATTTAAAAAACGAGAATATGTAACAAAACTACTAAAAGTATGTATAATACATACTAAAAATTAATCTATTAAATTAGAAAATGTGAAAGGAATATGATGGAAAAAAAAGTATTATTAAGTAATGAGACTTTAATAACTGATGAAAATTTTAAAACAATGATGTTTTATAAAAAAATTTATCAATATCCATATATTGTGCTTATAAAACTAATAATTTGTTTATTTATTATAATTACATCGATAATTTTGAAAATAGATACAATTACCAAAATTTTATTTATCTATATAAGTATATTAGGAATCATAGATACATTCAAAGTGAAAGAAGTAAAATCGTCAAAGCTAAAATCAGTAAAATACGATTTTTTTGAAGATTATTTTCTAGTAAATAATAAAGAAATAATTTTAGAGGTTGCATATTCAGACATTGACTTTATAATAGAAAAAGAGGCTCATTATTTTTTTAGTGTATTAAAAGTACCAATGATTCTTGATAAAAATAGTTTTACAATTGGCACAAAAGAAGAACTAAAAGATATTTTAAAGCAAAAAACAAAGGCTATATTTTATGAAAGGAAGGAATAAAAAATGAAAGATACAGGAATTGTAAGAAAAGTTGATGAATTAGGGCGAATCGTTATTCCAATGGAGATTAGAGAAGATTTAGGAATAGAGGTTAAAACCCCAATTAGAATTTATGTAGAGGGACAAAAAATAATTTTACGAAAAAATTTAGAAGCTTGTTTGTTTTGCGATTCTACTAAAAACTTAATAAATTTTGAGGACAAATTAATTTGTTCAAAGTGCATAACTAAAATACAAAAACTAAATAAAAGTGAAACACTATAAAAAAGAAAATATATTAAAATGAAAAAAATAAAGTCAGATTAATATTTTTAATTTGGCTTTATTTTTTTTATATTTTATGATACAATAGCACAAGAAAAAAGGAGACAAGAATATGACATACAATTTATTTGATGTAGTAAAATTAAAAGATAAAAACAACGCTACCATATTATCCAAACCAACAAATGATAAAATGTTAGCTGAAATAATAGATAGTAATGGTAAAACAATTGAAACTAGAGAAATAACAAAAGATGAAATAGTAGATATTATATTTAAACATTAGGAGAGGTAAAAAATGAATTTATATGAAATATATACAGATAAAGAGAGAAAAGCAATATTTAATGAAACAAATATTATAATTGAGAATAGAGATTATTCAGAAAATGAAAGATTAAGGATAGCAAATATAATAACAGAAGGAATTATGAGTAAAAGCTCAAAAAACAATGAAATTAACGATAGTTTTATAGTATTTAACCCAATTATAGATAAGTTAAGAATAGAAAAGAGGTAAATGTGAGAGAAATACTATTTCCAGGACTAAATTTAAAATTTCAAATTAATAGTATAGCAGTAAGTATTGGAAATCTAAATATTTATTGGTATGCTATTTTTATTGTTTTAGCTTTTTCACTTGCTATATTATTTTTTAAAAAAGATGATGGTAAATATAAAATAAAGTTTGAAGATATGATGGAATTGTTTTTAATATTAATTCCTGTAAGTATAGTATTTGCAAGACTATATTTTGTGATATTTAAGTTTGATTATTATATTAATAATCCAGTAGAAATTTTAGACATTAGAAATGGTGGACTTGCAATATATGGTGGAATTATAGGTGCTATAATAACAATATTGGTATTTTGTAAAATAAAAAAGATAAATTTTTTAGATGTTTTAGATTACATTGTTCCATATCTTGCATTAGGGCAAGCAATAGGAAGATGGGGAAATTTCTTTAATGGAGAAGCACATGGCTCAATTACAACTAATATATTAAGAATGGGAATTGTCGAAAATGGAGCATACATAGAAGTACATCCTACATTTCTTTATGAATCAATTTGCAATTTAGTTATATTTTTAATTCTTTATTTTATGAGAAATAGAAGACAATATAGAGGACAATTAACATATATTTATTTAACTTTATATGGACTAATTAGAGCAATTATAGAGGGGCTAAGAACAGACAGTTTGATGCTAGGTAGTTTTAGAATTTCACAAGTAATATCAATTTTATTGTTTGTGATATTTGGAAGCATCTTAATTTATAAGAAAGTAAAAGGTAAAATAAAAAATGAGTAAAAGCAAAGTAATTACAATTGGTATAATTATATTGTTACTAATAATATTATTTGATCAAGTAACCAAAATGATTCTTATTAATCAAAATATTACTATAATTCCTAACTTTTTATCATTTAACTATACGCAAAATACTGGTGTAGCATTTAATATAGGTACTAATAATATAATTACAATAATTATAATAAATGTGATAATCATAGGATTAATTATTAAATTTATTAAGGACAATGATTTAAATATAGGAGCTTTGATTTCGCTATTTATTGTTCTTGCTGGAGGAATATCAAATTTAATTGATAGATTATTTAGAGGCTTTGTCATTGATTTTATAGATGTAAATATATTCAATTTTCCTAATTTTAATATAGCAGATATTTGTATTGTATTAGGAATAGTATTTCTTATTTTTATAATTATAAAATCAACAATAAATAAAGAAAAATAGGAAGTGAGATAAGTGATTTTTAACTTACAATACATTACAGATTATATAGACAAAAAGATTGAAAAAAACGAAAAAATAGTAATTATCAAATTTCATGAATTAAATGTTGAAGAAAAATTAAGTAAACAACAAATTGAATATTTTTTAGAAAAGTCAAAAGTTAGATTAGTTAATCTAGGCTATACAATTTATGAAGAAGGAGATACATATAAAATTGAAAATGAATCTCATTTAATAGAAAATAATATTTATTATGTGGCTATCAAAAAAGATAAAAAATAAAATAGAAAATTTATATTAAAAACTATACAGATTTTTATTTATTTGATATAATAATTTTGAATTTTTCTATTTGATTTGAGGAGGAATAAATATGAAAAAGAAAATTTTAGGATTAGGAATTGTATTTATTTTACTAGCAATGCTAATTTTATTAACAGGATGTGGTAACGGAGAAAATAGTGAAGGAGAAAATGGAAGTTCTAAAACCTCCAAAAATAGTTTAGCTTCACAAGTTAAAATTGGTGACTATGTTGATTATAAATTAGAAAGTGGCAAATCATATACATCATCTAAAGATAAAACTGGTTATGATAAAGATCAAACATTTGAAACGACAGGAGAAGAAAAATGGAGAGTTTTAAATATCAATGAAGATGGAACTATTGATTTAATATTAGATGGAAGTGTAAAAACAATAATTGACAAAGCATTTTATGTTAAGGGAAAAATGGGAACTGAAAACTTTGAAAGTGAATTAAATAATATTACAAATATATATCTTAATAACGCTTATGCTACATCAAGTAGAAGTATAACTAGAAGTGATTTAGAAAATATGATGGATTTAGATGCAACAGTAAAAAGTTTATTAAAACATTATGATACAGATTTATATACTCATGGTGATATTAATACAAATGGTACAAGAGAAGAAGTATTTGAAAGTATGAATAAATCTTATTATAATTACTATGGAAATACTATATCAGTAGATGGTAAAAATATAACACTTAATAGAAGATTTTTATTGGAAACAGGGGCTTCTTTACGTGATTGTATTACAAATGAAGGTTATAAAAGTGTTTTAGAAGGAACGCCTTTTGTTTGGCTTTCTGAAAATGCTGAATTAGGATTATTCCAAAACGATTTTTGGACTGGTGTAGAATATCAACTATCAACATTTTCATACAATTCATCTTTCTATACATTAAAAAATGCTAACCCATATACTATTAAATTAAATAAAATTAGTGATGATACTTATGAAAAAACTGGCGAAACAGAATATTCTGTTAATGCTAACATTAAACCAATCGTAACATTAAAATCAAATATTGAATCTAATGGTGGTAATGGAACAAGTGATAATCCATTTATTTTGAAATAATATAAAAAGAGTAATAAATTAAAAATAAGAGGTGTAGTTATGTATTGTGATGTATGTGGATATAAAAACAAGGATACAGCTAAATTTTGTAAAAAATGTGGAGCAAGTTTAGAAGAAGAAAAGCAAGAACAAGAATTAGAAACAAAAGAAAATGTTGAACAAGTATTAGAAAATGAATTTGAAGATAGTCAAGATGAAAAAAAATTAGATAAAAAAGACCTGTTAAGTTACCTAAATATTGTTAAAGAACTAGAAATAAACAAATTAGGTTTAGGAAATAGTATAATAAATTTGCGTAATTTAGATAAGAAAGAATATGCAAGAATTATAAAACCATTAAAAAAAGAAGAAAAGCCAACAATGTTTTCTTCAATTTTGGGATGTTATGTAGTTATTTCTGGGTTTATGCTTGTGGTTTCCATTATATTATATATTATATTATTTTTTCACTATGGTAATCAATATCAACCTAGAAGTTGGGAAGTACTATCCAAAGTACTTACGAGTCCATTTAAAATTATCATTCCAATAGTTATTGTTGCATATATACTAGCAACTGTTATTGGAATAATAGTGTATAAAAAGGATGTTGTGAAATACAATAAAAACAGTAATAAAGTCGATACAGAGAACGAAAGACAATTAACTGTTTATAATAACGAAAAAAATATTATTGATGGCAGAATAACTAATATTGATAATAATTTAAAAGATACCGAAAAAACATTAAATACATATTACGATTTGGATGTTATCTATCCAAAATACAGAAATCTTATAGCAGTTACAACATTTATAGAATATTTGGAATCTGGAAGATGTAAATCACTTTATGGATATACAGGATGTTATAATGTATATGAACAAGAATTAAGGCAAAATGTTATTATTGGAAAATTAGATCAGGTTTTAGCAAGATTAGATCAAATAAAGAAAATGCAATTTGCTACATATTTGGCAATTCAAACAAGTAATGCTCTACAAAGTGCTTTTGTAAATACTTGTACTGATATGTTAAATGAACAAAGACGAGCAAATGCTACATTAGAAGCACAAGCACAAGATACTAAAATTGTTGAAAGAAATAGCGAAATAATGGCTACTATTTCAACATTAAATTATATTAAACATAATTAAAGGGAGAAAAAAATGAAAAAGAAAATTTTAGGTTTAGGAATTGTAGTAATTTTAATTGCAATGTTAGTGTTATTAACAGGTTGTGGAGA
>CANQGW010000012.1 GCA_947623555.1 uncultured Clostridia bacterium | reverse complement strand
ATTTTTCAATATTTAGTTTAAAAATATTTGAAAAATTTTTTATTTTTCTATTGACATATTACCTACTGTCTTTTTCTAAAGTATAAGTATAATTTATTAAAGAAGAATATAAATAATTTTGAATTTAAGGTAATAAATCTCAATTTAATTTGAGGGCAAGCTTAATCCAAAAATTTATATTCTTATAGATAACTATTCCCTTTATTTTGGTTTTTACACCAACATTACTATTATACTCTAGATTTTTTCCTTTGTCAACATAATTATATTATCCATGATTTCTTTACTTACTGCGTCCAAAACATCTTTTTCTGGTTTATTTGTTTTATATTTACTAAAATCTAATGGTTTTCCATAGTTTAGTTTTATTTTGTGAAATGGTTTTAGCACACCTTGCACTCCTACTGGAATAACAGGAATTCCAGTTCTAATAGCAAGAAATGCAGCACCATTTTGTGCTTTTCCGTTCTTTTCCATACCATTTCTAGTACCTTCCGGAAAGATAGTTAAAATATCTCCTTGGTTTAATACTTTTAACGCAAATTTTATGGATTCAATATCCATTTTTCCTCTTTTTACAGGAAACACACAACATTTTTTAGCAAACCATTTTATAAAATTATTCTTAAAAAGTTCTTCTTTTGCCATTACATAATTTAAACGTTTAGTAGAAGAAACTAATATTGGTGGATCCCAATTTGACCTGTGGTTAGCACACATAATGTATGCCCCCTCTTCTTTTATATTTTCTTCCCCTACTTTTTTTACACGAAATACAATTAAGCAAAATAAGCGTACTAATGAAACAGCTATTTTTCTAATCATAGTTTGCTCCCCTTCTTTAATACAATTTTTCAAAGTGAATTATATACTAGTTTATTTATTTTGTCTATTTATTTTTACTTTTTTACCCTTTATTCCAAGACTTTACAATTTTATCTTGCTTGTTCAAGTGGAACTACTCTTAATGTATACCCCATAGGATATAGTAATTTTATAAGAGTACTAGCTTGTGGAGAATTTATATTTTTCTCAATTCTCGCAATGACTGGTTGGCTTACACCACTTTTCTCACTTAACTGTCTTTGTGTAAGATTATTCTTTTTTCTTGCCTCTATTGTCGCTTTTATTATGTCCATTTCAAGTCTTATTTCTTCTTCCTCTTCTGGTGTAAGATTTAGATTTTTTCTTACTTTTTCCCAAGTTAATTCTTTTTTACTCATATTAAATTAACCTCCAATATAATTACTTATGCTAAATATATTTATTGCCTTGCTGTATATTTATGATAACATATAAGTTATCATAAGTCAATTATTTTTAAGCTAATCAACTTCTATTTTTATAATAATCAAATAATTTTTTTGCCTTTTCTATTTCCCTTTGCGGTGTTTTTTGAGTTTTTTTCATAAAAACATTTAATAATATAAATGTATTATTATCGAAACTAGCAAAAAGTATTCTATCCTTTAGTGGTCTTAATTCCCATATATTCTGTTCTAGATGTTTTATATATGGTTCTCCTAATGATAATCCATTTTGCGATAGTAAATCAATATATGCTATAATTTTATTCAGTTTTATTTTATTATCTTTGTAATTCTTATTTTTTCTTAATTCATTTATATAATTTTCTACATCACTTATACCCTTTGTATTTTGATAAAAAATAATTTTATACATTATTACTCTGCACCTCTATTGTTATGCACAATTATTATAACATATATAGCATAATAATTATGTATCAATTTGTATTTGAATTTTTTGGATTTTAAAAAGAATAAAAAATCAATGATTAAAAATATATTTTATAATACTATGTATTTCTGCCTTTGTCAACAAAATTCGAGTGACAACTTTCTACATAAAATGACAAAAGAGATAGAAAATAATATTATTTTTCTATCTCTTTTTATATTTATACATTCTCTACTTTATCACTTTTCAAAGCCTTATAAATTGATATTAATATTAATACAAATATTTAGTTAATAAAACAGGACTACTTATTTAATATTTATAATTTACTTTTATTACATTATATTTCCATTAGTAATTGCAAAATTTTGACCTGTGATACAGTTTGCATTATCCGATAATAAAAATTGAAACATTGGAATTACATCTGAAACAGATAAATTCTTTCCTGTTGGGCTATTAAAAGCAGTTTGTTCAACAATAAGATTTGGTAAGTTGTTTAAAAATTTAGTTTCTATCATAGTTGGTGAAATTCCATTTATTTTAATTCCTTTATCTGCATATTCATTAGATAGTGCTTTTACTAAACCTAGCAATGCATATTTAGTAGTAACATAACTAGAAACAAATTTAGGCGGAATATTTAATGTGCATGAAGATAGCATAACTACTACTTTTCCATAATTTTCTTTTGCCATAGTTGGTAAAAAAGAATTAAGCACAATAACTAAAGAACGTAGAGCAATATTTAGGTCTTGCTCAAATTTATTCCATTTTATTTTTGAAAATTTAATATTTTCATATTTACCAGCTGGCAAGTGAACGATATCTGTAGGAGTAAATCCACTATTTTTAATATTTTCCACAAATTCATATGTGCTTTCTTCTTCTAAAAAGTTTCCATAAAATAATTGTAGTTTATCTCCTAATTTTTCTTTTAATTCTATTAATTTATTATCATCTCCGATATGATGAGCCAATATGTATTTATAATTTTCATGCACTTTTTCTATAAGATTTATACCTATATCTGAAGAAGCACCTGTTACTAATAAAATTTTATTCTCCATCTTCTAAAACACCTACTTTCATAGTTCCTCTACATACTTTTATACTTTTACTGTTTAAAATAGTAAAAGTAATTGTAATTTGTTTAAAATCTGTATTAATGTCAGAAATAGTTCCTTCAATAGTAAGTGGACTATCTGAAACAAAAACTGGTTTTTTAAAAATTGTTTCTACACTATGTATTAAACTATATTTTCCTGGTAAATAAACTCCTGCTAAAGTTGATAAGAACGAAGCAGTTAGCATCCCATAAACCACCTTTTCCTTATAACCTTTCGATTTTGCATATTCTAAATCATTATGTAATGGATTAATATCACCTGTAATTTCACAGAATTTTTTTAACATCTCTTCTGTAATATCCACTTGAAAGGATTCTTTCATTCCTAATTTAATATCATCGAATTTATATTTATTAACAATATTACCGTGTGTGCACAGTATCAAGGTTTTGCTGATTTTCCATATATTTTCTTCCTTTTCTATTCAAATATTATACATTTTACTCTTTCATTTCACTTTCTATTATTGTTTTATCACTTTTTAATGCTTTATAAACAGAAATAAGTATTAGCACAATTATAATGCCTGTAATTACTCCAAGGCTATCAATTCCTACATCAGTTATCATTGGTCCACGACCTGCAACAAAACTTTGATGAAATTCATCTAAACATGCATAACCCACACCTACTGTCATACTAACTAACCATTTTTTATATAATCTAGTTTCAAAAGTACTCATAAAAGCCATAATCCAAACTCCAACTAAAGCATATATAGAAAAGTGAGCAACTTTTCTTATAATAGGATTTCCATGTTCTATTAGTTTCATTTTAGTTTGCTCACTTAAGTTTTTTGTGTATGGAAATATATCAATTAACTTCCTTAATAATCCTTTACTAACTCCATCTGATTCTTCTGCTATTTGCGAAGAAAATTGAAATATAGTAAAAAATGTTGCTATAAGCAATGTTAAGAATATTATTCTTAATATTATATTTTTCAATTTTATTCTCCCATCACGTCTGCAATTTGTGATTTAGCTTTACTTACAGATGACGTATCTGGTATCATAACATACAAAAGTTGACTTCCCATAGAATAAGTTGATTTGCTTGCACCTGTACCAGTTAAGCTATTACTTTTTATATTCCATGAAGACATATTTTGTAATTGATTTTTTACTAAACTACTAATTTCATCTTGATTAATATTAGTTTGGAAACTTCCCTCTAATGAATTTAAAATACTAGTATATTTAGTTAATATTGCACTACTCAATGCCTTTTTAATAATTGCTTCTATTACATGTTGCTGATTTTTAACTCTTTGATTATCACCTTCACTAAATGAATATCTTTCTCTACTAAATACTAATGCAGCATCTCCGTTTATATGGTTATATCCTTTTTTAAAACTATATCCGCCTCTTGAGAAGTTATAATCTGAATATACATCAACTCCGCCTAGAGTATCTACTACTTTTATAAGTGTTGTAAAGTTAACCCTTACATAATAATTAATATCAATATCCAATAAATCTTCTACTGTTGTAATAGTTTCGTTTACTCCGTATATACCCGAATGTGTTAGCTTATCTTTAGCCTTTTTACTATGCAATGTTACATAATAATCTCTTGGAATAGATGTAAGAAGCACTTCATGTGTTTTTGTATTAATTGTAGCTATTATATTAGCATCACTTCTAGAAACATTGCTTATTCTTCCCGATGTATCTATACCACTAATATATACATTAAATACACCGTCTTCTATTTTATTGTTTGCAGTTTCTTCGGTTTCATTAACTACTTTTTCAATTTTATGTGTCGATGTATAAATAATTTTTGTATTAGTTTGAAAGTCTTCAATTTCTTCCGATAATATACTATGTTGTACAGAACTTACTAAAATAACATCTATATTATTTTTTAATAATTTATTACCTATATCTACTAAATTTTCTTGCACACGCAAAGTAATATTTACTTTACTTGCCAAATCTTGTTTAACATCATCTTCTACTTGAAATAAATAAATATCTTTACCATCAATATCTTCTATTTTGTTATAATTACTATCTTGTCTTACTACTACATAATAATCTTCTGTTTCCTCAACTTCTGTAAATACACTACCTAAAAATTTTGTTGTTGCATTTGCATATACACTTATATATATATATACTGATGAAATAATAAGTACAACTATTAAGCAAAATATATTTAATTTATATGTTTTATGCCTTTTAACCAACCCAACCGTTATAGCTAAAGTAAATATAATTTCTGCAATGGTAAATATAGTTACAAACAAAGCTGGTAATAAGTCCATTTTTACTACCGAAATATAAAATACAATTGTAATAACAACATATATAAATGCTATTACCTTTAAAAAGTTATTAAATGTTTTATTTTTTTTTCTAGTTTCTTTTTTAGTTTTAGGTTTCGTATGATAATTTTCTGCTTTATTTATTCTATAATCTTCCCCATAATCTTTTTTATGCTTACCATCCATTTTTAATTTTCTCCTATTATTTTGTATAAATTTCTACACACCATATTGTTTTTTAATATTATATAATTATTTTATGTCTAACAAAATATTATAATCTATTCTTCACTTTAATTATTTATTCTAGAGATAATAATATTCACCATTTCACCAACATTTTTCATAGTTGTAACTTCGCCCATATTAAACTTAATACCAAATTCTTGCTCTACTGCAACAATTAAATTAATATGTTCTAAACTATCCCAGTCTTCTATATCTTTAGATGTAGTTTCACTATTAACTTCTATTGTTTCATCATCAAAAACATCTCTAAATACTTTGTTTAATCTTTCATAAATTTCTTTTTCCATTAATCTTTCACCTCAATTACATTATTTTTATTTTCATATCCATTAGATATGTCTAACTTATAAGTTTTGTTTCCATTTTCGTCACACGATATTTGTTCAAAACCTTGTAGTTTATAAAAATCACTTACCATTTTATTTTTTATAGTTGGATAATAATATCCATATATTGTTTTTATTCCTCTTTCTTTGGCTTTTTTTACTAAACTGTCTAACATTGCAAATTCCATATTTCTTTTTAAAACTCTACAACTCATTATCCATAAATCAATATGTAGTTGATCATTATTTTTTATGTTTCCTATTACAACTGTTATAACTCCATTGTCGCCAAATATATCTTCTAGTTTTCCATACAATTTTATATAATTATCATCATTGTTTACAGCTTCAATATCAGCTAATGAATATCTTTTTGTAGTTAAATTAAATTGATTACTTTTATTACTTAATTGTGCTATTCTTTCCAAATATATAGGTTTAAAACTAGAAATTTCGGCTTTCATTTTTAAAGATAACAAATAATCTTCATAGTTATCAAAAGTTGCCATCATTTGACTTCTTTTAGCGTTATCTTTATATAATTCATTCTTTTTTAAATCTTCACTTGAAAAGTTTGTAACTTCAAAATAACCATTATGATCTAATATTCTTATATAATTTTCAGGTGTGTCTATGTCAGGTACAGAAATTCCTTCAACATAGCTTTTACAAATTTGTCTTTCTGCGGGGTTATCATCTACAAATACAAAACTATCTGCCCCTAAATTTAGCTCTTCTGCAATAGCTTTAGTATTCATATTTTTAGGTTCCCAATTTGCTTTAATAATAATAAAATCGTCAGGTTTTAAAACTCCTGCTGGATGATTTAGTCCTGCTATTGCATTCTCATAATCATTCTTTGAATTAATATTTAATAAAACACCTAAATTTTTTTGTTCTTTTAAGTAATTTTGAAATTCAGCATAAACTTGTCCACTTGGCACTTCAGGTCCTATTGCTAAATTTTCTACACCGTCATCACCTACAACGCCACCCCATAATGTGTTATCCATGTCTAAAACTAATGCTTTTTTATTTTTTCCATATATAGATTTTATAATATTTGCTATATTAAATGATAAATATGGTATTGCTGGCACTTCCATTGCATATTTGTACATATTCCAATATAGTTGATTTGCCCATTTATCTAACCCATAACAAGAAGATATATAATTTATATCATTAATGAAAAAATTCTTCGTGCTATTGGCATAATCATAGAACTTTTGATTTAATCTTGTAATAAAATTTATTCTACCATGTATGTCACTTGCATCTTTATTTCCTAACAAACGGAAAAATGGATATTCAAAATTATTTTGTATAATTGTTGCATTAAATTTTAAAAAGAGTTTATCCCACATTTTACTAAATTTTTCATATTCAGAATTAAGCATTTCATCTACTGTTTTTTCATCATCTAGCATAGAAGGATATTCCATTATATTTCTATTAGTTGTATGTATGTATATTATATCTGGTTTGAAATTATCTAATTCCTCGTTCCCAAACATTGCATCTTCATAGAATTTATTATATTCAGATTCATAAAATGTAGGTTTTATACCATAATTTAATAAAAATACTTCTAGCATATTTTTTATTTCGCTTGTTGTTGAGCCACCTAATATAGCTATATTTTTTTCTATAAAATTACCATTTTGTAATAATTCTCGCTTAATTTTCTTTTTATTTTTAAATAAATATTCTACATTAAAAGGGTATTCTAGCTCTTGCATAATATTGCCACCACCTTGAAAATTATATCATTTTTTATATTTAATTACAATAAGGATATTAATTAATTTAATCAACAATAATCTTTTACTTATATTTCATCAATTATATAAGTTTCATACCATTAAGAAATTACCATAAGCTATAGTTTTTATCATCTTAAAACTGTCTATATATAAATGAAGCAGGATCATATCCAATACCATAACATCCAAATATTAAAATAGTAAATATTAAAATATATAATACAGTCCACCTAAAAACAACATTTTGCTTAAATAACTTTTCTCTAACATTCATTTTACGCATTAATAATTCTACTATAAATAATACTATTAAAGAAATTATTAAAAGTCTAAAATCGTAAGCATCTAGCCCCACATTATATAGCGAACTGCTATCAATTAAAATTGTAGGATTCCATACAAACATATTTTTTATAATTTGCAATGCTTGCTGTACACTAGCTGCTCTAAAGAAAATCATTGAAAAAGAAAATAATAAAAATGTTCTTATGGTTTGATATAATTTATAACTAAATGTATTACTATCTATTCCAATTTTTTTATTAACTTTACTTGCAATTGGTGCTAATGTATCTTCAAGAAAGATATATATAAACTGTAATATACCAGCTCCTATAATAAAAGTATAAGCTCCGCCATGCCAAGCACCTATTAATATCCACATAATTAACATCGATAAGTATAACGATATTTTCTTTCCAATTTTCTTACCGAATTTGTTTTTACATTTTTTGTTAAGCCATTGCATAAAATTAGACTTTAATAATGGATAAAAAATATAATCTTTAAGCCAAGCACCTAAAGTAATATGCCAATTTCTCCAAAATTCTGTAATAGTTCTTGAGAAAAATGGAGTATGAAAGTTTTCCGGCAATGTTATACCAAGAATTTCCGATATTCCCATAATTACGTCTATTGAACCTGAAAAGTTTGTATATAACTGTAATGTAAAAAATATTGCTGATATAACAATATAAAAGCCATTATATGCCTGTAGATTTGCATAAACTGTATCCACAAATTTTCCTAATCTTTGCGAAATAACTAATATTTTAAATATTCCCCATAAAATCCTAACCAAGCCATAACACATTGATTTATAACTGAACTTATGACCTTTATATAAATCTTCTCCTACACTATCATACCTAATAAACGGTCCTGAAGTTAAAATTGGAAAATATGACATAAACAATGCACACTTAAATATGTTTTTTTGTGGCTTACATATTCCTCTATATATATCAATTAAATAACTAATCATTATTAAAGAAAAATAACTAATCCCAATTACAGAATCTCTATATACAAAATTAAATTTATAATTTACATGAATCAATTTAAAAATATTATTAAATGTATTTAAAAATAAATTTGTATATTTTAAATAAATTAGTTGACCTAAAATAATAATAATACCAATAATTAAAAAAATTTTTGCTTTTTTAGTATCTTTATACTTGTATATATATATTCCTAAAAAATATGTTGGTACTAACACCACAATAGCTTGTATAATGGTAGAAATTTTAAAATTATCATAAAATAAGAAAATTATACTTGAAATCAATAACACAAACCATCGAATTTTCTTTGGAACAACAAAATATGTAACAATTGTAATAATACCAAAAATAATAAATGAAAATGTTGTTAAATTCATATTTAAATCTCCTTTTAAATTGCATTAATTACTACATATAATCACAAAATGTTATATTTTAAAATCTTTATTTAAAATTTTTATCCATCATCATTTCAATATTAAAAATTAATCGTTAATCATTTCTATTTTAATTTCAATATTTATTTATATATATTTATCTTTTTTATCTGATGCCTTTATTCTTTAAATAATTGTTTATATCATTTGCAAGCCTTTCACTGCTAATTTTTTCTCCTTCATTATTGCAATGATATATTGTATCAAACATATATTTTCTTGGAAATATATAGTCTGTAACATTAGAAATAACCTGTGGTTTTAAATTTTCCTTTAAATTGTTTTCATAATTTTTAATATCTTCTTCTGTTCCATAAAATCTTTCATCTAATATTGGTGGAAAAGAAATAACTACATCTGCATTTTTTTCTTTCGCATAATCATAAAAATTATTAATATATTCAATTGAATCATCACTTATTTTATAGTTATATATTTTTACATTTCCATAGTTAGATGGTATATCTTGCGGTAAAGTACATTTTTCTCTATTAAAAATCATATTCCCGTTTTTCATCAAAAGAACTTATACTATAAACTCCTTGATTTTTTGTAGGAGGTGTTTTTAATTTTTTTTGAACATATGTTGGAATATAACTAATAAAGTCTGCTACAAATTCTTTAGGAATATATTTATATAATTTTATATTTCCATCTATTGCCGAAGTTACCAAGTCAGGTGTAAAACTATTCATATTATTGTATAATGCATATTCATACGATAATACTATTATGTCATTTTCATTTATATTAGCTTTGGCAATATTGGTTAAAAATTTTATGTTAAACCCACCATGATGTCCTAGGTTTACAACATTCATTCCAGTAGCTTTAGAAATCAAATCGGAGTCTATTGAAAATGCACTAGCTGAACCCCCAATAATTATTATTTTAGGTGAATCAGTATTAATTAAGTTTTTGTATTTTAAATTTAATGAATATTGAAAACTGGTTTCATATTTTTGGTTATGTGCAGTAAATATTGTAATAAGTAAAACCAATAGAAATACTATTAAGCATATAATAAAAAGTATACTTTTGGTTATAACTAAAGCTACGTTTCGTATATTCATTTTATATTTTTTTCCTTTCCTTTATAGCAATATATTTTTATAAGTTATTTATTGTATCTCTTCCTATTGATTCATACAATATATTTTTATTTTTAACATCTTCTAATTTATAGCAGTTTCTACCATCAATAATAATTGGCTTTTTCATTAATTTTGAATATAAATTAATATCCATATTTTTTACAAAATCCCATTCTGTGAAAATGAAGCAAATATCAGTATCTTTCAAAGTTTCCTCTACACTATTGCAATATTCAATTTCTGTTGGATATATTTTTTTGTAATTTTTTTCACCAATTGGATCATACGCTTTTATATGTGCTCCATCTTCTAAAATTATTGGTATGTTAACTAGAGAAGGTGCTTCTCTTAAGTCATCTGTATTGGGTTTAAAAGCTAATCCTAATACTGCAACATTAAGTCCATTAAATGTTTCATAATATTTTCTTGCTTTTCTAATTAATTTTAGTTTTTGATTAGCATTAACTTCTATTGCTGCTTTTACAGTTTTTAGTTCATAATCATATAAATTGTTTGCAAGAGTATGTAATGCTTTTGTATCTTTTGGAAAACATGATCCCCCATAACCAATTCCGGCATTTAAAAATTTATTGCCTATTCTAGAATCTAATCCCATTCCCTTTGATACATCTTCTATGTTGGCTCCCACTAATTCACATAAATTAGCAATTTCATTTATATACGAAATTTTTAATGCCAAAAAGTCATTTGAGGCATACTTTATCATTTCCGCGCTATTAATATCTGTAGAAACTAATACAGATTTATCAAATTTACTATATATACTTTTTAAAGTATCTTCTGCCCATTTTGAATGTGTTCCTATAACAATTCTTTGTGCTTCTAGTGTATCTCTAACTGCAGTTCCCTGTGCTAAAAATTCTGGATTAGATGCTATTTCAATTTTATGTTTTCCATCTAATTTATTTGTTATATATTTTTCTACTTTATAATTTGTTCCAATTGGAACTGTTGATTTTATTACGACCAAACAGTCTTTGGTAATATTTTCTGCTATATCATCTGCAACTTTATAAATGTATTCCAAGTTTGCAGATCCATCTTTCTTTTCTGGAGTTCCTACTCCTATAAATATAACATCTGCATCTTTATATGCTATTACTTTATCATCGGTATATGTTATTCTTTCTTTGTTTTTATGCATAAGTTCTTCTAGATGTTCTTCATAAATTGGTGATTTTCCACTATTTAGCATATCAATTTTCTCTTTCACCACATCATAACATACTACTTCATTTCCTTTTTCTGCTAAACACACTGCTGTAACTAATCCTACATAACCTGTTCCACTTACTACTATTTTCATGTTCTAATAATTCCTTTCTATTTTTTTATTAATTTTATTAAATCTTTTTTATTATGTCAATATTTTTTATATATAAGTATTTTTAAAGAATACTTTACTTGTTTTTATTTATAATTTTTTCTGCTAACTTATATCCACTTCTAATTGCATAGTTTACTCCCCTATCTTCTGGATAAATTTGTGGTAAAGTACATATGTATAATCCATTTTCCTCTAATTTATTTTTCAACAATTTTTCCGAATAATTACTTTCAATAATGGGTTGAGCATATTGTTCATTAATTACTTGATATTCTATAATATCATCTTTATTAAAATCTTTGTTTATTTTTTTTATATATGGTAGATATTCTGCTAATAATTCTTCTTTATCCATTTTATATGTTTTACTATTTGTTTCTAAATAATTAGAAATATAGATTACATTTTTTGTTTTAACATTTTCCATATTATGATAATCCACTATTCCACAAAACGGAAATTTTTCATCTGCCATATTTAACCAATAATAATTTGATAGTTTTTTTGGCGTTTCAATAATCATTGTTTTAGCACCTATATATTTTGTACTTAATAATTGATTTTTCTCTATTTTAGTTAGAAAATCTTCAAATAATTCTTTAGTATCTAAATAAGATATTGTAGATACAACAACATCATAATTTTGTATGTCATCCCCTGTATTAATTTGAAAAAACTTGTTATTTTTCTTTTTTATTTCAACTATAGATGTATTAAATTTAAACTCTACATTACTTTTTTCTAAATATTCTTGCATCTTTTTATTCAATTGTTCAAAATCAATATATCCTAATGTTTCTTTGGTTAAGCCTTGTTTACTCTGCCTTAAGTTTATTTTACTCCATAACCAAACCATTGATATTGAAGATTCATATTGACCAAATTTATTTCGTAAAAGTGGTTTCCAAATTATATTATATATATCTTCCCAATTATATTTTTTGAACCATTCATTTATAGTATATCTTTCCAGTGTTTTCCAATTTCTTATTGTTTTAATTTTAACTACTGATAAGCCAAATCTTATTTTTTGCATAAAACTTAATGGCTTAAATTTTAATAATGCTATTGGTTGACCCCAGTCATATAAATTATCATCTATATAATATCCCATTTTGCTTTTGAACCATTTTACTTCAATTTGTAATTCTTTTGCTAAATTTATTAAATCCAAATCACTTTGAAACAAATGTCTATAATATTTATCTGTTATCTCATTTTTCAGTTTTATATTTTGCGTCATTCCTCCAACTTTAGAATCTTTTTCAAAAATAGTTACATTTATATTGCTTTCAATTAATTTTTTAGCTATACACATTCCCGTATATCCCGCTCCTATAATTGCTACTTTCATCTACTTTACCTGCCTTTTATATAATTTATATTTTTAATTACCTTTTATATCTTACATAAATTTTAGTGATTTATACATTTCATATTATTTCACTAATTTTCTAATTTAGGTATTTTTGACATCTTTATATATGGATAAAGTGCATATACTTCCACTAATATAATAAATACACTCACTAAAATATACACTTTCTTTGAGAACATGCTTCTTAACGTCACATTTTCTACTTTAAATGTCAAATCTTGTCCATTTTGAACTTCTCCATTTATTTTTAATTTTCCAATTGGATATACATCAAGTGCTTTTAATTGTTCAGATTCATATTTATAAATTCCTATTGAACTATCTTCTACATTTTTATTTTCTGCATAGATTTTTATTATATATTTTTCCTCACCGTTTGGTAAGATATAGTCAAAAGAAAAAGTCTTGAAGCTTTCATTTTCTATAGAATCTGATGAGAATTGTTGTTTTACTAATATTTCGCCTATACTATTTATAATCTCCAAATTATATGTATTTTTTTCTAACCCACTTTCATTAATAAATTTTAATTTTATGGTATTAAACTCTCTACTTGCAACAAATTCTTGTTCAATTACTTTATTAGAAATATTTTTTATTATCCTTCTTGGATTTTGTTGCATTGCAACTTCATCATAATATGTACTTTGAGTAACACAGTAGCTTTTAAATGCAAGTACTAACATTACAATTGACACACAAAGTATTAATATACCAAAATATTTTATAAGTTTTTTAATTTTCAGATTTGAGGTTAATTTGTTTAGTATTTTCTCTAAAGCTTCTAATCCCATTGGAAAAGCAAGCATTATCCATGGCATACAACTTAAGCTATATCTTAATAGTGATTCCCAGAAAATAAAAAATAGTAAAAAACCAAATATAGAAATAAATAAAAATTTCATTTTGCTTGATCGTCTTATTTCACAAAATATTGCAAATATAAACATCAAATATAATAGTACTTTACAAATTTGTAATATGTATGTCAGTAAGATTTTTTTATTTCCTAAAATATATTCATAAAAATAATTGGTATCTTCTAAAGTAAACAATTTAGTTTCATAATCATAGCCACCATTTGACCATGTTTTCTTTAGTTTTAATTTAAGTAAATCAATTAATCCTGATGGACCTAATTTGCTTATGTTTTCTTTTATTCTTGCAATATTAGCCTCTACTTTTTCGCTGTAATTTCCGGCGTCTTGAGTGTATTGATAGTCTTCTGTATTCCATGCTGCATGCTGATTTATATTAGTTCCTATCATAATATAAAAAGTTGCTGGAAATTCTAAATTCTTATTTTTAATTGGATGAAATGGCATAACTATTAATGTAGATGCTATCATTCCAAGAGCAAAACCTGCTATTATAGTAGTTGATATTTTTAGTTTTTCTTTTAATTCTTTATGTGATAAGAATTCCCCTATTAAAATGCCTATTAAAATAATTACAACAACTGCTCTTATTTTATAACCAAATGTTAATATAATTCCTGTTGCAATTAAATATAAATATTTTAATTTATTATTTTTTACTTGTAAACTACATATGTACAAATAAATTGGAACTATTGCAAATAAAAAAGATATTGTATCAGTATAATAATATGAAGCATATAAGTATATAATAGGATTTAATGCATAAAATAGTAGTGTAGTAATTGCAAAATCTTCTTGTTTTATTTTTGATATTATTAAATATATAAAGTAACCAGTCATAGACATAAGAAATGCATTTACAACTATCATAAAATCTTTTATGCCAAGGAAATTTCCTATTTGTGAAAAAATATATACAAAAATAGTGATTGAAGCTTGATGTGGATATACCCCAAAATATTCTTCGGTTTCAAATTTACCACCATTTTCTTGCATTATGTTTTTTTCATTTATCATATAGCTTAAATCATTTCCAGGTGTTGCCTTAAAACAATATCCAAAAATAACCATTCCAATAAATGAAAAAACGCATATACTAATAGCTAATACTCGTTTTGTTTTTTTACTTAATTTAGATATAGCTTTTTTTATTCTTATAAGAACTAATATAAAAATAATTGTACCTATTATAATGACTATTGGATGTAAAGCTTCCGTCATTCCTGGTATGTTATAAATACAATGATATTCAATAAAACACATTAGGATTAGTAAAACTAATCCTAATATTCTGTACAGAATATTGGCAAATTTGTTCATAAAATTTCCCTTTCTTTAATTTATGTTTAATTCTGCTTAATTCAATTGCCCTATTACTTTTTTGTTTGCTTTTCAGATAACTTTGATTTATCATCACATATTATATCCGCACCCCAAATTACATTTTAATACAAACTTATTAGGTAATTCATCCCAATTAATCTCATTTGCATTATTATACACCCCAAGTGTAAGCACTATAATATCTGAAAGTCCATTTTCTCTAATATATTCTTTAACTTTTACCTTATCAACACATCTAGTTATCATATCATTTCTATTTTATGTATTTAGTTTTAACCACATAATTCCTTTGAAGATTTTAAATTAAATTTTTTTCCAAAAGCACTTTTATAAATAATATTTATTGCTAATGTAGGTGATATTGTAGTTAATATTCTACTTTTATACTCATCATATAAAAATATGAGCATTAACCATAAATTTAATTTTTTTATCTTTCTTTTAACATATTATCTCTCCTATTTTTCTTGTTTATTTGATATTTTTTAAAAATATTCCATCTATCATGTGTTTTACACTTTCTCGCGTTTCTTTATAGAATGCTGGAGCTACTATAGCTACTATAAATTGACATATTAAAGTGGCAACTGCTGCTCCATTAATACCCATTTTAGGTATTAATAACATATTTAATAAGAAATTAGTTATAGCACCCCAAAAAACATATTTTTTTGAATACTTATTTTTGTTGTTGATAACTATCCAAGGTGTTCTGGCAGTTCCTAAATATGCAAAAGTAGGATACCAAGCAGATATCATTAAAGCTATTGTTGCTCCTTGGTATTCTTTCCCATACAATATATTGATAATTATATTAGAAAATATAGTAATTGCTAATGCAAAAAATATTCCCATCCAGAATGTTATTGCATATAATAATCTTTGCCTTTTTAAGTATAATTTTTCACTTTCCTTACTAGCTTCTATAATAACCGGCCTCATGGAATTAATTATAGCAGTTGGTATAAATCCCCACATAGTAGAAATAGTTGTAGCAGCACTATATAATCCTACTGCATTTTGATTAATATAATTTCCTATCATTATTTTATCCATTTGCATATATAAAGTAATCATAAGACCTGATATTATAAAATGATAGCTCTGCTTAAATAATGATTTACCGTAATCGAAAGAAACATTTAATTTTTGCCCTTTGTTTCTTTTATACATCAATAACATTATTGATAGTATCAATAAATAATCTAATGTAGTTGATATAGCAAACCATTCTACCGATTTTCCAAATATTAACAATAATATTTTATATACTGCTACCACCACATAGGCTATTGCTTTTGCTATAGAAACATATTTAGAATTTAAATTAGATTGAAACCAAAAGTCTAATATTTCATATATTTGAAAAGCAAGTGCAAAAGATTGTAATATGGTAACAAGCAAAATAACACTATCGTTTGGTTTTAAAATAAGTACTATTATTGCTATACATATAATAGATAATGCACTTGAAATTAATCTCATTACCATAGCAGTTCCTATAATTTTTCCATTTTCACTACGCTTTTCGATTAATTCTTTTATAATAACATTTTCAAGTCCTAATTGAGATATACTAGTAAATAAGGTTACTAGAGATGCACCGTAATTCAAAATACCATAATTACTTGGTCCTAAATATCTAGCAGATATTACACCAACAACTAATGAAATAAGCATTTGTATTATTCTTTCTGACATTATCCACATTGTATTTTTGGTTACTTTTTTGTTTTTTATTGTTCTAATTGTATCTATAACATTTGCTATTTTACTATTCATCTTAATTCTGTACCTCTTTAATATTTTTCTTTTTGCTTTTATATAATCTTATTATATTATCCATTCCTAAAATTGTAAGAATTTCTATTATTGTTTGTTTTATTCCACTATTAAATTTATTATAAAAGCTTTTTGTTATTTTTTTGTCTAATATTAAATTTTTTTCTAATTTAGGTATTTTATTTGTTAAAAGTGTATCAAAATTTTTAGTAACTCCACTATGTGTTCCGCTTCCATCTAATCCTTGATTAATTACTAATGATTTTACGGGATAAATCGTAAATTTATTCTGCTTTGACTGTTCATAACACCATCTAATAGCCCATGAATCAATTAAATTATTCATTTGAGCATCTAACATCTGTGCCATATCTGGTCCACCCTTGTTAAATTTTCTTCTTCTATGTATATTATGTTTAAATTTTTTATAATCTTTCACATACCAGTCAACAGTATTCCATCTATCTTTCCATGTAGCCCACCCCCAGCTACACCCTCTATATCCTAAATATATGTCTTTTCTATAATTTTTTGGTATTTCAATTTGTGAATTATATCCACTAATTGACCATATTCTATTATCTTTTTCATAAAACTCTAACGCCTCATTCATATATTCTAAATAATATTTAGATAATATTAAATCATCTTCTATAACGATTACCTTGCCATATTTATTAATTAACTCTGTTACTCCTTCTATTACAGATTTAGCCAGTCCTTTATTTTTTTCTGCTTTCGTAATTGTTACTGTTTTAAAATAATTCATTGCTGGTATTTCATCTATATATTCTCTTACTTTTTTTACATCGTTAACATTTTTCTCTTGCTTTGCGTTATCAGAAAAAATATATACATTTGATTCTTTAGCCAAATTATTTTTAGCTAATGACTCTATCATGTTTCTAGTATGTTCTGGTCTTGAATAAACAAATATTGCTATGGGTACAAGATTTTTCATTCTATTTTTCTCCTATTACTTTTTTATATATTTTTATTGTTTCATTTACATTTTTTTCTGGGCTATGTCTTTCTAATGCAGTTTCTCTTGCTTTTTTTCCTAAATTTATGGCTAAATTATTTTCCTCAAAAAATCTAGATATATATTCTACACATATAGCAGGTTCTGTAGATGTATACAAAAAACCTTCCTTATTATGTTCAAGTATATTCATAGTTCCACCTGTATTAGTTGCTACACAAGGCATCCCAAGTAGCATTGCTTCTCCTAGAGAATTTGAACTATTTTCTATTGCAGATGGCAAAACAAATACATTGGTTTTTAATAACCTTTTAAGCATTTGTTCTTCATTTAGTAATCCTGTAAATATAATATTATCTTCTAATTTATATTTTTTAACTAATTTTTGTATATATTTTGCATAGCCTGTCCTTTTTAACTTTGCTTTTAATGTATTATCTAAAATATTTGTACCTGCAACATACAATTTTACATCATTATATTGCTTTTTTAATATTGCTAGTGATTCTAAAAGATAGTGGAATCCTTTTATCGGATATGATGCCTGACTACAGAATAAAGTATGTTTTTCTACATTTTCTAAATTCCACTCATATTTATAAAATATTTCTCTTAACGTTTCATTACATTTATAATATTTCATGTTCACATTAATAGATTTACAATTTGCATAATCCCAAATTGTTCTTCCGATAATTGCATCTGCTTTTTTTATTATCTCAACCTCATATCTGCCACGTTTTTGAAACTTTCTTTTTTGTTGAAATATAGTGCTACGCTTTACTATATCCCTAAAAGTTATATTTTTTATTATATCTTTTACTGAAATATCTGCATAATACACTTGTGAAATTTTGGAAACTAGTCCTTGTATAGACACTATAGTTTTAACATTCGGACATGCATTCATAAACTCTAACCCGTAAGGATATTCCGTTCCATGAATATGTACTAAATCCGGCTTAAATTTTTCATTAATTTGCTTCCAATACTTCTCTACATTGGTATTATATTTTAACTTTGTATTTCTGGGAATTAAATAATATTGTATTTTTCCATCATTACATTCTATTAATTTTTTTCCATTATATACTGTTGCTATGGCAAGTTCTATTTCTTCTATATTTTTCATGCCATTAGCAAGTCCATTTAACCATCCTCCTAATACTGTCGGCTGCATATTTAACTTCTGCGATGGATACGGAAAAATAATATTAACTATCCAAAGTATTTTCATGGTATTTACTCCTTTTATAAATCTTATGGTACCCTATGTCAAATATTATAATGCTTAAAGTTAAAAACATTGTAGCACCGCCTTGATAATTCCATCTATATATACTTGCTATCATATTGTACAATATGTACATCATCAATACATAAGATATGATGTCTTTTTTCTTTATATAGTTATTTATGCCATATGCAATTAATAATCCATGTAATACTGGATATATCACTATTCCTACATATCCCAAATCACAATAGTAATTCATAAGGCAAGTATAAAATGCATTCATATATATACCGTTACCTACCGATATACTCTTTTGCGTTATTGGTGCAATTATTGAGTTTATTGTTGTAAAATTAAATCCTATATTATTTACTACTAGTCCAAATAAATCTTCAATTCCACCAAAAGTTAGTCTTGTTATCGTAGGTTTATTTATACCTTCAAATCCATTTTGAAGAAAGTAATCGAATGTCCTAAAACCACCTTCAAAATATCTATATAGTTGGTCTATCTGTTCTTGTATACCATATTTAAATATATTTTCAAAACTTAATTGATCAATTCCTTTTAATCTTATAACAACAATAACGGCACCTGTTAATACTAAAATTATAACAAAAGATATAAATACAAGTATGGATTTTAAATTTATTTTTATTTTATTCCCACAATTAAATATCAAATAGGAAAAAACAATAAAAACTACAAACTCAAATATAATCATTCTTCCATAACCTATTGATGAATATAAAGCTAGGCACAATAAAGTTACTATTGTAATTCTATTTATTATTTTTTTATTTACAATTAACATCGCACCTATTATTAAAAATATTGTTAATATACCAATTAATATATAGTCAAAAAATATAGTTTCTACTCCTGAAGAAAACATAGCTCCATACCTTACCATTCTTATTTCCGATAGAGGTAGGTTTTGTAATGTTTTTTCATACTTAACTTTATAAAATACTAAAAGTGATAACAATATTAAACCTGTGAAAAATAAAAGTTTTGATTTTGCTATTTCATTTATCCAGCCCGTCTGTTGTATTTCTTCTATTTGTCCAGATTCTTTTTTAGAAAATATTAAAATAGTCCCTATTACAAGCACTATATTAACTATCCACATTATATATACTTTGTTTGAAACATCATTTAATTTATATAAATTAAATGTAGAAAATGCTAATACTCCAAAACTATATATTGAATATAAATAAACAATATATTTATTTATATTATTAACTTTTATTCTTTTGGTAAATAATAATGTTATTAATAATAGGCATAGTATAGCCAAAATCATATTTAAGTTCCTTTCTTTGCAACTTGATTATTCATTTTATCTTTTAGTAGTGTATTTACTTTTTTTATTTGTTCTCTTGCATTTTTTTTGCTTATTATAAACTCTTGAGCTAATTTTCCTTTTTTATTTAACTCTTCATTATTTTGTAATAATTGCTCAATTTGTAATGCTATCTCTTTTGAATCATAACTTTCCGTCGTATATAAGTAATCATAATATTCTTTAGGTATGCCTCCTAATTTTGTTGTAAAAAAAGGAGTCCCTGAAGCCATATATTCAAAAGTTTTTGATGGAAAGGAATATTTCGTATATATATCTTTAGGATCTCTTAAATTAACAAGTAATTTAGCCTGTTTTAAATATTCAAAAACTTCATGTCTTGGTAAAAAACCAAAATATTTAATTCTTGAATCTTGTTGAACCATTTTTTGTATTTCTTGCTCCATATCTCCTTTTCCAAAAAGCCATAGTTCTATATTTTCATTATGTATATTTTCAAAAACATCTAAAATTTTATCTATTGCGACTTCCTTGTTTAATGTTCCCGCATGAGCAATAGCATTCTTCTTGACACTAGGATTTAAATTTATATTAGACGAATTATATATTCCTTCCATAACAATATACGGTTTATTTTTAGGATTTACTATTTTATTCATTGGTTCTGAAAATAAAATATATCCATCATAACTTGTTTGAAGTTTGTTGGTTAATTTAATATATGGTTTTATTATTATTTTTTTATATAATTTCATTTTTGCAATCTTTTGTTTTGAATAACTAAATAGGGATAAATCTGTAAAAGTTACTATTTTTTTTATTCCTAAAATTTTACCTATAACAACAACTGCCAAAGATACTGGTACATAATGTTTGTTTGAAAAAATACATTTTTCTTTTTCTTTTCTATTTTTTATAGACCACAATATAATTTGATAACATGCTCCCAAAAAGTACATAATTTGTTTTAAAAAAGGTACATTTATAAATTTTAAATATTTTATCGTTGTATTTTTATATTTTACTTTTTTTCTCCAAAACAAAAAATTATTTTTTGGAAAGTTTTCCATAGGATATACAGATATTATATCCATCCTATTTATTTTGTGCATTTCAGAGCAAAAAGCTTTTTCGTATGTATAATGTGCTATTCTATACGGTTTTTGTCCAATTTTTTCATCTTGTTTATATAATTCTTCATCACAAAATCCACCAAAGTATAAAATATTCATAGTTTTATCCTTTCTTAAAGTTACAATTTTAACATATTACTTAATTTGTTTTCAGCTTCTTCAGTAAACTCTCTCTTGAATCCTGCTGGTGTAAAAGTCAATTCTCCAAATACCGTTTTCCCATTTACATTATATAAATCTACTCTTACAAATTTAAAAGGCTTTGATAATTTTCTAGCATATTCTAACATTTCATCTAAATTTTCTGGCTTAAGAGCTATCGTTTTAGATATATATTTATCTGGATATATATTATTTAGTTTATTCCAATTTAAATCCATAAAATTATATTTCGTTTTATTGGCTCTATCCTCACATGTTTCTATCATTATTGGCTCTCCAAAAAAGCAATAAATTTTATAGTCTGTAGGAAAAATTCCCTGATTTGTCTCTAAATATTTTTCACATATTATTCTAGGTTTTGTATTTAAATAATGAAGTTCTCCTGTTGCATATCCAAATTTCTCTTTTAGCCACTTATTTAGTTGCTTTATCGTTTTCTCTTTGTCTAACTTTTCTTTGTCTATACAAATAATATTATAAGCATATCCATGTGTACATTTTAATGCAATTTTTTGTGGTAATTTGTTCCAATTTATATCATTAGCATCTTCATATACTCCATATAATTCATTTAGGATTTCTTTACAGCCTTGTTCTTCAATATACTCTCTTACTTCGTACTTATCTACACATTTTGAAACTAATTCATTTTTATAATAATCTTCTAGCTCTAGATATATTAATTTTTCATTAAAATATTTTGGGTTCTTTAAATTTAATCTTTTATGTTGCGACTCTAAATATACTATTTTTAACAGTAATTTAGGTGATATTCTACACAACAGAATATTTCTATTTTTTATAAATGACCTATAAATTCTTACAATTGTATTATTTTTTTTTATTATTTCCTTTAACATATTATTTCCTCACATTTAATTTAAATATTAACCATGGTATTAAATACAATACTTTAGCAAATTTTTCGTTTTTTATGTTTTTTCTTTTTATTAATTCACTTTCTTTATAGCAAATTTTATATGCTACTAATACTGATTTAGGTAACATTTCTTTTAATTCTTTTGAATTAGTTATTTCTTCCCAAGTACTAGATCTATCGTTAATTTGTACTATAGCCCTAAATCCTGCATTATTTTGTCTTACTCTAAACTTTGAATACACACCATTTAAATAAAACATTTCATATTTTTTTGCTAATTGTTTATAGAAAGAACTATCTTGGCCATACCTTTTATCTATAGGAAATATTATTTCATCTTTTATAATATTATCTCTTTTTACCATTACACATGATGTTTGAATTTTAAATGATATGTAACAGTCTTTATATACATTTCCTCTATACTTACTTGTATTCACTGTTTTTTTCTTTGTTTTTTCATCCCAAAACATCTCAAAAGAATGTTGGCTCCATACAGCATTTTTCTCTTCCATTAGTTCTACCTGTTTTTCTAATTTTTCTGGTAACCACATATCATCAGAATCGAGAAAAGCAATGTATTTTCCTTTAGCTTCCTGTATTCCTCTATTTCTTGCTGTTGCTGGTCCCCCATTTTCTTTATGTATAAAATTTACTTTTCCTTCATATTTTTCTTCAATATTTGATATATTTTCTTTTGAGCCATCGTTTATTACTAAAACCTCATATTGTGTATAGGTCTGATTTAGTACGCTTTGTAAAGCTTCATCTAACCATTTTATTCCAGAATAAAATGGTATAACGACACTTACTAATGGTTCTGATTTCATTTTATTTCCCCCAAACTGTTCTATTTACAATATCAGTATAGCTTTGTATTAATTTTACTACTTTTACAGAAACATTAGTGTCTGCATAATCTTCTGCCATTACTACTTCTTCATTATTATCTCTCATTGAAACTGCAAGTTCTAATGCTTGCTCAACAGTTTTATCTGTAATTCCACCAATTACAACAGTTCCTTTATCTAAAACTTCTGGTCTTTCTGTTGAAGTTCTAATTAAAACACCTGCAAATCCTAACATTGCACTTTCTTCAGATAATGTACCACTATCTGAAAGTACACAATAAGCATTTTTTTGCAATTTATTATAATCCATAAAGCCAAAAGGTTTTAAATTTTGTACTAATGGATGAAATTTAAAGTTTCTTTTTTCTATAAATTTTTTGCTTCTTGGATGTGTTGAATAAATAACTGGCATTTGGTATTTTTCTGCTATATCATTAACAGCTGTCATTAATGACATAAAGTTTTCCTCATTATCTATATTCTCTTCACGGTGTGATGAAAGTAGGATGTATTTATTTTTTTCTAATCCTAATCTTTCTAATACATCACTTTTTTCTATTTGTTCTATATGGTCACGTAATACTTCTCTCATTGGCGAACCTGTAACAAAAATAGTTTTTCCGTCTATTCCCTCTGATAGTAAATATCTTCTAGAATGTTCTGTATAAGGAAGATTTATATCTGAAATATGATCTACTATTTTTCTATTAATCATTTCAGATACATTCCAGTCCCAACATCTATTTCCTGCTTCCATGTGAAAAATTGGTATTTTTAGTCTTTTGGCCGATATTGCAGACAAAGCTGAATTTGTATCACCTAATAAAAGTACAGCATCTGGTTTTTCTTTTTGCATAATATCGTATGATTTAGCAATAATATTTCCCATGGTTTCGCCCAAATCTTTCCCTACACTATCTAAATAATAGTCCGGTGCTCTTAACCCTAAATCTTCAAAAAACACTTGATTTAATTCATAATCATAGTTTTGACCTGTATGTACCAAAATGTGATTAAAATATTTGTCTGCGCACTTAATTACAGCAGATAATCTAATAATTTCTGGTCTTGTTCCAATGATAGTCATTAACTTTAATTTTTCCATATTATACCTCCATAAAATATGTGTCTGGTTTTTCTGGATTAAATAGCTCATTTGCCCACATAATTGTTACTAAATCTGTGTCACCTATATTTTCAATATTATGTGTGTATCCACAAGGAATATCTACAACTTCCATCTTATCTCCGCTTACTATGTATTCTATTACCTTATCAGAATCAATTTTTCTAAAGCGAATAGATGCTTTCCCACTTACTACAATAAATTTTTCATTTTTAGTATTATGCCAGTGGTTACCTTTTACTATCCCTGGTTTAGCAACATTTACAGAAATTTGACCTCTTTCCGCAGTTTTAAACATTTCTGTAAATAATCCTCTATTGTCTATATTCATTTTTAAAGGATAATTGAATTCATTTTCTGGTAAATATGATAAATATGTACTATATAATTTTTTAGAAAATTCATCTTTCATATTTGGAAGCATTAAATCTTCTCTGGACTTTTTAAATCCTTGTATTAATTCTACAATTTCTCCTAATTTTATTGTGTATACTGTAGGAATGTAACCAAAATTTTCCTCTATATGTTCTTTACCTTCTAGTGCAGAAATAAATTCTTCTACTACATCATCTATATATACCAAATTCATTACTACATTAGGGTCATTTACTGTTATTTCTAGGTTTCTTGCTATGTTATTGCAAAAAGTTGCAACTGCACTATTATAGTTTGGTCTACACCATTTTCCAAAAACATTTGGCAAGCGGTAAACTAAAACTTTTGAACCAGTTTCTTTTTCATAAGAAAACATCAAGTCTTCCCCTGCTTTTTTGCTTTTACCATACGGATTATCAAGTTTTGCTTGAATTGAGGATGTTATTAAAACAGGTGACTTATTTTTATTTTTCTTTAATTTATCTAACAATATAGAGGTAAACCCAAAGTTGCCCTTCATAAAATCTTCTTCTTTTTCTGGTCTATTGACTCCCGCTAAATGAAAAACGAATTCACAATTTTTAGTATATTGTTCTAGCTCTTCTTCTGTTGTTTCTATATCGCATTCATATAAGTCTTCATAACCTCTATTTTTTAGTTCTGCAATTAGGTTTTTGCCAATGAATCCTTTGGCTCCTGTTACTAGTATTTTCATTTTATTTTTCCTTCCTATGAATTTTCTCCAAACAATTCTGCTCCTCTAGTTACAGAACTTCCAGTGTTCCAACCTTTAAGTTCATTTTGTATATAATCTAGTTTTAATAATTTTTCTTTTACTTGTTCTACTGTTAAAAGTGCTGTATTATTTGAATTAAACTCTGATAACTTACTTCTTTCTTGATTTCCATCTACAAAATATTTATCATAATTCAAATCTCTTTTATCACATGGTACACGGTAGAAATTTCCCATATCTATAGCATGTGCACATTCTTCATTTGTTAGTAAAGTCTCATACATTTTTTCTCCATGACGAATTCCTATAATCTTGGTTTCTTCTTTTTCTGCACCAAATAGCTCTTTTACTGCTTGTGCTAGAACTTCAATTGTGCAAGCTGGAGCTTTTTGCACCATAATATCTCCTGCTTCTGCATTTTGAAATGCAAATACTACAAGCTCTACTGCTTCTTCCAAACTCATTATAAATCTTGTCATTTTTGGTTCTGTAACAGTAAGTGGTTTTCCTGCTTTTATTTGATCTATAAATAATGGAATTACTGAACCTCTTGAGCACATAACATTTCCATACCTTGTTGCACAAATTGTAGTTTTTTCTGGGTCTACTGTTCTTGATTTTGCTACTATTACCTTTTCCATCATTGCTTTTGATGTTCCCATTGCGTTAACTGGGTATGCTGCCTTATCTGTTGACAAGCAAATTACTTTTTTTACTCCTTCTTCAATAGCAGCTGTTAATACATTATCTGTTCCTAATACATTTGTTTTTACAGCTTCTAATGGAAAAAATTCACAACTAGGTACTTGCTTTAAAGCTGCAGCATGAAAAATGTAATCTACTCCATGCATTGCATTTTTTACACTTGGTAAGTCTCTTACATCTCCTATATAAAATTTAATTTTATCATTGTGATATTCTTTTCTCATGTCATCTTGCTTTTTTTCATCCCTTGAAAAAATTCTAATTTCTCCAATATCAGTATTTAAAAACCTATTTAGTACAGCATGTCCAAATGAACCTGTACCTCCTGTAATCATTAATGTTTTTCCTGTAAACATAATTATACCTCCTTTGTGAATATATCAATTAATTTGTTTAAAAAAATTTGTTTCCTAAAATTATTTTTATAATATTTATATGCATTTTCAGACATTTTTCTTCTGTCATCAATTGAATCATTTTTAAATTTTTTGATAACATTAGCTAACTCTTGATAATTTTCTGCTTCCACACAATAACCACATTTAGATTCTTTTATTATATTTTGCGTAGCACCGTCTATGGCTCCTATAATTGGTTTACCAAATGCCATATACGATTGTAATTTACCAGGCATTGTTCTACTAATAATTTCGTTTTTTGATAAAGTTATTAGCATCGCATCTGCCATATTGTAGTATTTAGGCATTTCACACATTTCTTTTCTTCCATAAAAAATAATATTTTGCATCTTCGTTTCTTTTGCTAATAATTTACATTTTTCTAAATAACTGCCATCCCCAATAATGTGAATTTTAATATTATCATCTTGTAAAGTATTAGCTGCTTTTATAATTGTTTCTATACTTTGTGCTTTTCCTATATTTCCAGCAAAAACTAAATTTAAAATTCCATCTGTATTTTCTAATATATTATTCGAACATTCATTATTATTATGATCATAACATTCTTCTGCATATTGAGGTAAATAAATAATATCTTTTTTTATATTTAATTCTTTTTCAAAATAATTTATAAATCCTTTAGAAGTTACTGATATGTAGTCGCATTGATTATAAATCCATTTGCTAATTATTTTTACTGTCTTATATATAATTGATTCTTTCTTAAAATTTTCTATTAATAAACTTTCAGGCCATAAATCTAAACAATATAAATGAATTGGTTTATTTCTATGAGTTTTTTTATATATAATAGCAGGGACTGCCATAGTTATAGGAGAAAGTTGATAAACATATACTAAATCGAAATCTTTCCTTAAAACCATTGCCTTTATACTTGCTGAAAACATAAAACTAATATAATTTAAAATTCTAAAAATAATACCTTTTCTTCTACCTATTTCAAAGCACCTAATTATATTAACATTATCAATACACTGTCTCCTTTGCTTTAAAAATTTATATTCCCTATTAACTTTTCCTTCTGGATAATTTGGTAATCCTGTTAATACAGTAATTTCGTGACCTTGTTTTACCAATGATTTACATATATCATTTATTCTAAACTGCTCTGGAAAATAATATTGAGAAACTACTAATATTTTCATAATACTATCCTCATTTCTAATTTCTTATTTTCTTCCTTCTACTATACCGTCAGACTTAAATACTTTGAATATAGTTTTAAAAAATATCTTTACATCAAACCAAAAAGATAGTTTTTCTGCATATTCTCCATCAAATTTAGCTTTTACTGGTATTTCTAGTTCGTCTCTTCCATTTATTTGGGCAAGCCCTGTTAACCCAGGAGTTATATCATTTGCTCCATATTTATCTCTTTCTGCTATTAAGTCATCTTGATTCCATAAAGCAGGTCTAGGTCCAATAATGCTCATATCACCTTTTAAAATATTAATAATTTGTGGCAATTCATCAAGGCTAGTTTTTCTTAAAAATTTTCCAACTTTTGTTATATAACTATCTGCATTATTTAGCATATGTGTTGGCATATCTTTAGGAGTATCTGTTTTCATTGTACGAAATTTATAAATTGTAAAATTCTTTTTATGTTTTCCTACTCTTGTTTGTTTAAATAGTACTGGACCTTTTGATTCTATTTTTATACAAATTGAAATAATAGCAAATGGTATTAAAAGAATAATGAATGCTATTAATGATAATATAAAATCTAATAATCTTTTTATAACCAAGTATACTTTCTTGCCACTCATTTATTATTATTTTCCCCTCTTTATTTATTATTTTCATGATAAGTAGGTACTACATTTTTTATAGTTTCTTTAATTTCTCCTAATGAAGTGTTTTCGTCTGCTACTAATGTTTCTAAAGCATTTAATTTTTCGTCTACTGTTTGCATAGTAATATCTGATGGTTTTGCTATAAATATTTTTGTATGCTCTGTTGTAGTTAAGCCTTCTTCTGACATAAGTAATTCTTCATATAGCTTTTCACCCGGTCTTAATCCGGTTATTTCTATTGGTATATCTACATCAGGTTGTAATCCAGATAATTTAATTAAGCTAACTGCTAAATCATAAATTTTAACAGGCTCTCCCATGTCTAATACAAATATTTCTCCACCTTTTGCATAGGTAATTGCTTGAAGAATTAGCCCTACCGCTTCTGGTATTGTCATAAAGAACCTCGTAATTTCTTTGTGTGTTACTGTAACAGGTCCTCCTCTTGCAATTTGCTTTTTAAATAGTGGTATTACAGATCCATTGCTTCCTAATACATTTCCAAAACGTACAGCTACAAATTCTGTTTTACTTACTTTGTCTTTTGCTTGTATAATCATTTCACATAATCTTTTTGTTGCTCCCATTATGTTTGTTGGGTTAACTGCTTTATCACTTGAAATTAAAATAAATCTTTTTACTCCATATTTGTCTGAACAGTTTACTACATTGTATGTTCCAAACACATTGTTTTTTATTGCTTCTAGTGGACTGTATTCCATTAATGGCACATGCTTGTGTGCTGCTGCATGGAATACTATTGATGGTTTATATGTTTCAAATACATTGTCCATTTTCTTTTTGTCCCTAACACTTGCAATAACAGCATCTATTTTTATGTTTTTATATTGTGCTTTTAATTCTAATTCAATGTCATATAGGTTATTTTCATAAATATCTAGCAATACCATTTCTTTTGGTTCAAATTTTGCAATTTGCCTGCAAAGTTCTGAACCTATTGATCCTCCAGCTCCAGTTACCATAATTACATTGTTTTTTATAAGGTTTGAAATATTATGGTTTTCTAAAACAATTGGTTCTCTTCCTAAAATATCTTCTATTTCAACATCTCTTAAATTTTGCATAATGCTTTTTTCGGTAATTAAATCTTGAATTCCTGGTAAAATTCGAAGTTTTATTCCTGTTTCTTGACAAATTTGTAATACTTCTCTTCTATCTTTTGGTGATATGTTAGAAATTACAAAAAATATTATATCTACTCTTTTTTCTTTGCATATTCTTGTAATATCATTTCTGTTTCCTATTATTCTAACTCCACTAATGTTTAAGTTTTTCTTTTTAGGGTCATCATCTATAATACCAACTATATTATATATAGACATAAGGGTATTTTTTATTGCTTTTACAACTATTGTTCCAGCGTCCCCTCCACCAATAATAAGTAAATTTTTTCTTTCTTCTGTATGTCCAGTGGTAATTCTATTAGTTAAGAAAAATCTTATTATTGCTCTATAGAATATCATTGCAACTGCAATGAAGAAGCCTGCTAATAAGTTTTCTATTGGTGATAAAAGTTTTATATTAAATATAATTCCTAGCATTGAAACGACATTACAAGAAACCATGCACGCAAGTGCATAGCAAAAATATTCCTTTATACTTTCAAAACTTGTAATTGTTCTGTAAAGATCAAACAGATGCAAAAATATTTCATAAACTATAATTGAAGTTATAATTGAATTAATTATTCTTGTAAAATCTAATTCTACAATATTTAATCCATGATTAACAAATATTTGCACTGCAAAATATGAAAATATAATTATTAAAATATCTATTATTCCTAAAATGAATTTTGTATATTTTCCCCATGATTTTATAATTTTCATTTTATATTAC
Source organism: uncultured Clostridia bacterium (assembly GCA_947623555.1). Taxonomy (GTDB): domain Bacteria; phylum Bacillota; class Clostridia; order TANB77; family CAG-508; genus CAG-273. Next base: position 10,162 of record CANQGW010000012.1, on the reverse strand, counting down.
TCCGATTTAATTATTTTTAATTTTAAAATGCTATCATGTATTATATATAATGTATTAATAAAAATCAATATTATTTCGACATTTTTTGGCTAATGTCGATTCATTTTTACTTAATTTTGATTAATGTAATTCCATGAATCCATACACATGTCTTCCAATGTTTTGGTTGCCTGCCAATTTAGTTCTTGTTTTGCTTTTTTAGGGTCTGCGTAGCATGTTGGTATATCTCCTGCTCTTCTAGGTGCTATCTTATATGGTACTTTTCTTCCTGTTGCTTTTTCAAATGCTTTTACCATATCTAATACACTATAACCTTTTCCAGTTCCTAAATTGTAAATATATATACCGCTTTTTTCTTTTTCTAGCTTTTGAATTGCATTAACATGCCCTTTTGCTAAATCTACAACATGTATATAATCTCTTACTCCAGTTCCGTCCTGTGTATTATAGTCATTGCCAAATACTGATAATTCTTTAAGTTCGCCCTTTGCTACTCTTACTATATATGGCATTAAATTATTTGGCACTCCGTTTGGTTCTTCGCCAATTAGTCCGCTTTCATGTGCTCCCACTGGATTAAAATATCTTAAAATACATATATTCCAGCTGTTGTCTGATTTATATAAATCTTGCAAAATTTGCTCAATAAATAGCTTTGTTGTTCCATAAGGGTTTGTTGTTCCACCTGTTTTACATTCTTCTGTTATTGGAATTATTTCTGGGTTTCCATACACTGTTGCAGATGAGCTAAATACAAAGTTTTTTACATTGTATTTTGCCATAGTTTCAAGTAATGTAACTGCACCTGCTACATTGTTATGGTAATATTTTAGTGGTTCTTGTACAGATTCACCTACTGCTTTATATCCTGCAAAGTTAATTACTGCATCTATTTTATTTTCTTCAAAAACTTTTTCTAATCCGTCTTTATTTAAATAGTCTAACTCATAAAATTTAAGATTTTTTCCTGTAATTTGTTTTATTTTTTCTATTATTTCTGGCTTGCTGTTTGAAAAATTATCTATTATAATGATTTTCTTTCCTGCATTTAGTAGTTCTATTGCTGTGTGGCTTCCTATATATCCTGCTCCTCCTGGTAATAAAATTGCCATTTTACATTCCCCTTTCTATTTTTTAATTACTTTTTTTACAGCTTGTACTACTTCTTCTATTGTTAATCTAGTTGTGTCTATTACTATAGCATCTTCTGCTATTTTTAATGCTCCTACTGGCTTATGCATGTCATTATAGTCTCTTTGCTTTACTGCTTCTAGTGTTTCTTTATATGACATTTTTATACCTTTTTCTTCGTTTTCTTTAAATCTTCTTTTTGCTCTTTCTTCTACATCTGCATCTAAATATATTTTAACATCTGCATTTGGAAACACTACTGTTGTAATGTCCCTTCCTTCCATAATTACATCTTTTGACTCTGCCATTTGTCTTTGAAGATTTACCATAATTTCTCTTACTTCTGGTATTGATGAAATTTGAGAAACTATTTGTGTTACTTCTTTACTTCTAATTTGTGTGCTTACATTTTCGCCATTTAAAAAGAATTCTTGTTGTTCATTATTATGTTCTATTTTAATATCTATTTTTTTAGCTATTTCAATTATTTTTGCTTTTTCTTCTATGTTTTGTATTCCTTCTTTTAAGCACTCTAATGCTATGCATCTATACATTGCGCCTGTGTCTATGTTTACAAAGCCCATTTCTTTTGCAATTAATTTTGTGACAGTTCCTTTACCTGTTCCTGCTGGTCCATCTATTGCTACAACAAATGACATATTTTCCTCCTTTTATCCTTCTTTTATATGAATTTCTTTTGCTACAATTGTTATATCTTGTACAGTCATAGTAGTTAAAATTTCAATTTCTCTTTTTATTTTTTGTTTAAATTCCCTTAATGTGTCTAATATATTATATCCATAATTTATTGATATTTCCATATAAATATTAGGTCCTTCTGGAGTGCTTTCTACTCTTGTTCTCATGACTTTATATATTGCATCTGAACGTTTTGCTAAATATTCTGCTATTTGCCTAAATACTGTGTCAGATATTGTAAAGTTTCCCATATAGCTAAAAGTTGGTCTTATTATTGATTTTTCTGCCATATATGGGTCATTTCCTTTTCCTTTAAATTTAAATATTTGTAGTGGATCTAAAATATATCCTGAAAAGTCTTTTTTTATTTCGAATGTAGGTACAGGTATAACATGCTTGCCTTGAGTAGTACGCATTCTTTTCGCTGTTTCCATTTCTGTTTCTGTTGCTACATCTTGTATATATATAGTTTTACATGGTTTAGGTAAATCTAAATTTTGTGTAATTTTTTCGACCATGCCGTCAGATGTTCCTAAAATTAATATTGCCTCTGGCTTATATTTTTTAATTGCTCTTTTCATTTCGTTTCGTTCTTTTTCATATACGAATATAGCTTTTTTTACAGTTTCTACTTTACTAGGTGCTTTTTTTGCAGATACACCGCAAACAACATCATTTTCGTTAATTAATAGTCCATCATCTATAATATAACTTATATTATTTTCGTTTGCTACCATTTGTGCTCTGTAGCTTTTGCCTGTTCCTGATGGACCTACAAATGCATAAACTTTTATTTCTTCATTTTGGTTTATATTGTTAAAAAGTTGCATTACATTTTCTCCTTTATTTCTTTTCTAATAAGAAAATATTATATTTGTAGTTTTGATATTTTGTATCAAATCTTTTTGGGCCTTCTAATAAAGTTATTCCATCCTTTGGGAAATTTTCATATAAATCAGGGTATTCTGAATCTATTAGCCAAATTCTACCATGATAGTTTTTAATAGCTTCTTCTTTGGTATATACTGTTTCCATTCCTGGTCCATACGCTTTATATGCTATTTCTACATCCCAATACTCTGAATTTATAAAGTATTGTTTATATTCTGGGAAAAATGCTGCTATAACGCCACCATTACCAATATTAGAATAAATAATTATATCGTCTGGCTTTATATTTTCTTTTATATATTCTACTTGTTTCATATTGCTATCATCATAGTTAATTAACATATTAGTTACATTGCTCCATATTGCCATTGCTAAAATGATAGCACAAATAATTGCTGTTACCCATTTTCTTTTTTCTTTTGCCATAAAGAAGGCTATTGCAAAAATATAAATTCCAGTAAGTGCAAATAAGTATCTTGAATATATAACTGGTGAGAAAAGAATTAATGATACTATTAAATAAAGTCCTACAACTGATGAGTAAACAATAATTGCCCAAATTCCTGGTTTTATACTTTCTTTTTCTTTTTTAGCTTTATAAATTCTATATCCAATATAAGCATATATTAAAATTGCAATAACAAGTGCAATTATTGTATGGGCATCAAATGTAAAAACTGTGTCTAATTGCCTTCTAAACTGAAAACTTGGCACTTCTACTAATGTATTAATTCCAAGTACGATCCAAAAGCCAGCTCCTACATGTGTAATTTGTTTAAATAAATAAGGTAGCCATGGTATATATAAAGCTATTTGGCATACTGCTAAAATTAAGAAATTTCTAAATGCTTTTTTGTATTTTTTTATATTTTTTATTAAGTATATTAAAAGTATAAAGTTAACTACACATGCAGTAACTAAAGCATAATAATGTGTATAACAACTTGCAATGCTAAAAATGCCAAATATAATCAAGTTTTTAACACTTTTTTCATTGTTTTTTAGGTTATTATAAAATCTGTATGCGTAAATACACATTAGGCATGTAAATAGGCATGCCCATGAGTACATTCTAATTTCTTGGCTGTATGTACAGCATGCTGGTAAAAAATATGACAAAAATGAAAATAATATTCCTACTTTTTCTCCAAAGTCTTTGCGTATATGTGTTATTCCTAGTATGCCTAATATTACAATAGCTAATACTGAAAATAACCTAAACATAACTACATTGTTGCCAAATAGTATAAATACAATGTGTAGCATCCAATAGTATAATGCTGGATGTACATCATTACCTGTAATATTCCAAATATCTATAAAGTTATGTTTTGCAATTGCTACTGAATAGCTTTCATCAAACCAAATATTGCTATGAAATGCTGATAGCATAATAAATAAAATTCCTATTATTATTATGCCAATATGTAAATATTTTAATTTTTTCATATATTTTTTCTCCATATTATTTTTTTACATTTTATCACATGGAATTTAGTTTCTCAATACTAGTTGTATCTTTTTTTACATTAAACTTTATTTTTTGACAAGTTTATAATATAATGTTTTTACATTATTATAGGGGGAAAAATAATTAGTGAAAAAGTTTATATTGTTTATTGGCGTTATTTTTTTAAGTATTGTTATAATTTTAAATTTTCTTTTTACTGCAAACCTTGATGCTAAAGAGCATGTAACTATTTTGGGAAATTCACTTTTATATGTTGCTTTACTTGTTATAACTGGAATAGTAATATTTTTATTTACTAAATTTATAAACAATTATTTATATAATGGTGAAAATGATGAGGTGAAAAAGAAAGTTAGAAAGTATTTATTTATTGCAGCTTTAACCATTTACGTCTCATTTTGTGTAATATGGACAATTGTAGTAAGACCTGCAATTGTAGGTGACCAAGGGCATGTTTGCGATTTGGCTAAAGGAATTTATAATGGCACTGTTAAAGACGTACTTTCTTATAATTCATATGCTGGCATTTCTATTGGCAAGTATATGCAAGCATACCAGCAACAAATTTCTGCTTCATTTATATATAGTTTGTTTTTAAGGATTTTTCATTTTGGTGAAGGTGGTATTTTAAGAATATTAAATGTTGCTAGTAATATTGTAATAATTGTTGCTCTATACAATATTATTAAACTTTTATCTAATGATTATAAAGTTAATAAAGTATTGTTTTTAACATTAATATTAACATTTTTTACTTTGCCAATGCTATCTACCTTTGTTTATGGTGATATTCCGAGTTTAGCTTTATGTTTATGTGCTGTTTATTTTATGATGAGATATACAAAAAGTGAAAATTTAAAGTTTGCTATTATTGCTTCTGCTTTTACTGCCGTAGCATATATGTTAAGAATGAATAGTTTAATTTTTATAATTGCTACTGTTATTTATTTAGTTTTAAGTTTATTAAGTAAAATAAAGAAAAATACTTTTAAGCAAAATTTATTAAGTAGTTTGATAATTATAATGTATGTAGTAATTGCAATTTTCCCATCTTTTGTAGTTCAAAGTTACTACATTAATAAATATCAATTAGATAAAACAAAGTCATATCCAACTATTAGTTTTATTCTTATTGCAATGGAAGATAAGCGGTCCAAGGGCAAATGGTTGGTATGATGAAAATATTGGAGAACCTGCTTTAAAAGACCCAGATTCTGTAAAGGAAGAATATAAGGAAAAAGTATTGCAAAGATTAAATTATTTTTGGGAAAACCCAAATGAAGCTTTTAAATTTTACACTATGAAAATGGCTTCTATGTGGACTGAAAATACTTATTCAGCAGTTAGAAATAATACTACATTGGAAGATAATGACCCACTTGAAAATATTATTAGCCCATTAACTTTTTATCAAAAGGTATTATTAATGTTAACTTGTATTTGTAGCCTAATTGTTTTAATACAAAACAGAAAAAATATTTCGTTAGATATTATATTTTTAATTACTATTTTTATAGGTGGATTTGCATTTCATATATTGTGGGAAGCAAAATCAAGATATATTATTCCATATATTGTAGTTTTAATTCCTATCGCATCTATTTATATTAGAAGATTAAAACAATAATAAAAAAGTCTGTTATAAAATTTTATAACAGACTTTTTTATTATTAATCAATTTTTTCTGTATTTGTGCTTGCCACTTCATTAATTGCAATTTTTCTAATATGTTCAATTTTATCCCATGTTGTATCTCTTTTAAATAAACATTTAAAGTTAATCATAAGCCATGAACCTAAAAATAATGGATAACACATTAAACCTTTTATCATTGGCTTAATTGGTCTTTTATCTAATAGCATAATCATTACTGCTGTCATAATTGGCAATATAAATGTTGGTATTAAATATCTTAATACATTTATAATTAAGTCGGTTGTTGTCATTCCTTGCCCTGCATACATTACAAAATTTAAGAATAGTAAAAATAATGTAGCAACAAACATAGGTATACTTCCAATAATGTATAAGAAACCGTCAAAATTCATTATAGTTTTATGCTCTTTAATAGCTAATGCTAATGGTTTAGTATATTCTTTAATACATTGCATGTGTCCAACTGTCCATCTAGTTCTTTGTTTCCAGCTTTGTTTAAATCCTAATGGTTGTTCATCATAAACAATTGCATCTGTTGCCCAACCTAATTTTTTACCTTTAATAATTCTTTTTAATGAAAATTCAATGTCTTCTGTTAATGTTTTTGTATCCCATCCATCTGGTTTTACAACATCAAATTTTACCATAAATCCTGTACCATTTATTAATGGTGATAATCCTACATTATATCTTGCTAAATGATAAAAACGGTTCATTGTCCAGTAAAATATTGCATATCCTGCTGTAATCCAGTTGTCTGTGGGATTTTTAATGTCTCTATATCCTTGTACTACGTCTTCGCCTTGGCAAAGTTTTTTGTTCATGTTTTTTATAAAGTTTGGATCTACTATGTTGTCTGCGTCAAATATACAAAATGCGTCATATTGAGCATTTTCTTCTATTTTTTGCTTTAAGAACCAGTCTAATGCATAACCTTTGGTTTTTCTTTCTGGATCAAATCTTTGATATACTATTGCTCCTGCTTCTTTTGCTACTTGTGCAGTACCGTCTGTGCAATTATCTGCAATAACATAAATATCTAATAATTCTTTAGGATAATTTTGTTTTTTTAAACTTTCTATTAATTCTGCTACTACGCTTTCTTCATTATGTGCTGGTATAATTGCCATAAATCTATGATTTTTGTTGACTAATAATGGTTTGTCTTTTAATTTTATTAATGAGCAAATGCTAATTGCAAGTTGATATAACCAGAATATTGTTATAATCCATACTAATGCTTGTTGTATGATATATAAATATTCCATTTTTTCTCTCCTTTTACATTTCTTTAATTATTTACCATATATTGTATGCTTGTTTTTTTAACAATATTTATTATACTATAATATTATTTTTTTTGCAACTTCTATTGTTTTAAATTAAGTAATTCTTAAGAAAATTAATTTTCTTTAGCTTCTAGGTCCTTCATGTTTAAATTAATTCTACCTTGGTTATCAATTTCAGAAACCTTAACTGTAACCTCATCACCAATATTTAATACATCTTCTACCTTTTCTACCCTTTTGCTTGAAATTTTAGATATATGAAGTAAGCCTTCGTTTCCTCCGCCTAAATCTACAAAAGCTCCAAATGGCATTATTCTAGTTACAACTCCATTGTAAATTTGCCCAGCTTCAATAACCTTTGCTATATCTAAAATCATATCCATTGCTTTTTTACCTTGCTCTGCATCTTGTGCATATACAAATACTTTTCCATCATCTGAAATATCAATTTTTACACCTGTTTCATCAATAATTTTGTTAATCATTTTTCCACCAGGTCCTATTACATCTTTTATTTTTTCTGTGCTAATAGTTGCTGTCATAATTTTTGGTGCATATTTTGAAATTTCTTCTCTTGGTTTATTAATTACAGGTAGCATTACATTGTCTAAAATATAATCTCTTGCTACTTTTGTTCTTTCAAATGCTTCTTTTATAATGTCATAAGTTAAACCATCTATTTTTATATCTACTTGAATTGCTGTAATACCGTCTTTTGTTCCACCTACTTTAAAGTCCATGTCTCCAAAGAAGTCTTCAATTCCTTGAATATCTGTAAGCATAATGTATCTGCTTGGATCTGTTTTATCTGTTACTAAACCTGTAGAGATACCAGCTACTGGCTTTTTAATTGGTACGCCTGCATCCATTAATGCAAGTGTACTTCCGCAAATGCTTGCTTGTGATGTAGAACCATTAGAAGAAAGTACTTCTGATACAACACGAATTGCATAAGGAAATTCTTCTTCTGAAGGGATTACTGGAACTAGTGCTTTTTCTGCTAATGCCCCATGTCCTATTTCTCTTCTTCCTGGTCCACGTGATGGTCTTGCTTCACCTACACTGTATGATGGGAAGTTGTATTGGTGCATATATCTTTTTGTTTCTTCTTCATCTAAACCGTCAAGTATTTGTTCTTCACTTTTTACTCCTAATGTTACTACTGACATAACTTGAGTTTGTCCTCTTGTAAAAATAGCGCTTCCATGTACTCTAGGAAGTACACCTACTTCGCAAGAAAGTGGTCTTATTTCGTCTATTTTTCTTCCGTCTGGACGTTTATGTTCTTCTAATATCATTTGTCTAACACATGCTTTTTCTAGGTCATGAATACTATCTGCTATGTCTGATTTTTTCTCTTCTAATGCTTCTTCTCCATATTTTTCTGTAAAATATGCTGTTATATCTTCTGTAATTTTTTCTATGTTGCTATCTCTTACTGTTTTATCTGTAGCTTGTACATCTTGGTACATTCTATCTTTAAAGTTTGCTTCAATTTCACTATATACTTCTGGATCTACTGCAAAAGATTTATATTCAAATTTTGGTTTTCCAATATCTTTTTGAATGTCTGAAATAAAATTACAAATCCTTTTAATTTCTTCATGTGCTTTTTTAATTGCTTCTAGCATAGTATCGTTTGGTATTTCATCTGCTCCAGCTTCTATCATTGTTATTTTTTCTAATGTTCCTGCTACTGTTAAAGTTAGTCTACTTTTTTCTCTTTGTTCTAATGTTGGGTTAATAACAATTTGATCATCTACATATCCTACTGCTACTGCTGCTGTTGGTCCATTAAATGGAATATCTGAAATAGATAATGCTGCAGAAGCGCCTATCATGCTACAAACTTCTGGGCTATTGTCTGGTTCTACTGATAATACAGTTGCTACTACACATGTGTCATTTCTAAAATCTTTTGGAAATAGTGGTCTTAAAGGCCTGTCTATTGCCCTTGATGTTAATATTGCCTTATCTGCTGGTTTTCCTTCTCTTTTTGTAAATCCTCCTGGAATTTTACCTACTGCATATAACTTTTCTTCATAGTCAACTGACAATGGGAAAAAGTCAACTCCTTCTTTTGGTTCTTTTGCAGCTGTTACATTTACCATAACAACTGTTTCGCCATAGCGTACCATTACGCTACCGTTTGCAAGTTCTGCAATTTTTCCTGTTTCAATTGTTAGTTTTCTTCCTGCTAATTCTGTTTCATAAATTTTAAACATAAATTTCTTCCTTTCTTTTTTAGCTAACTAAATGTTAGCATTATAAATTTATATTAAAACAACACTAAATTAGCGTAACCTCTATTATATATTAATTTTTTTAAATTAGTATATAATACAAGCTACTAACTAATTTTGTGTATTGTTTTATATATATTATTGAATTTTTTGTAGAATTTTATCCATTTATAAATTAAATGAAAAAAATTCAGAAAATTGGACGTTTGCTTTTTTAGGTCAAACGTCCAAATTTTAAATTATTTTCTTAATCCTAATTTTTCAACGATGTCTCTATATCTTTGAACATCTTTTTTAGCTAAATATCCTAGTAAGTTTCTTCTTGAACCTACCATTTTTAAAAGCCCTCTTCTTGAATGATTATCTTTTGCATGAACTTTTAAATGTTCAGTTAATTCATTAATTCTTTCTGTTAAAAGAGCTATTTGAACTTCTGGTGAACCAGTGTCTTTCTCGTCTCTTTTATAAGTATTAATTATTTCTTGTTTTCTTTCTTTTGTCATAGTTTCCTCCTTTAATTAATTTGCCTTAAACCGAGTTTAAGAGGAGTTTTTTTCTTAAACCAAGTAAAAGGTACTATTTTTTTTAGCATTATTATATTACCACATCTTGGCAAGAAAATCAAGAGTTTTATAAAAGTTTAGTTTTTTTATAAATATGTCTTGACATTCTTTTTAAAATTTAGTATACTTAAAAACGTCATTAGAAATGGGCGCATAGCTCAGCTGGGAGAGCATCTGCCTTACAAGCAGGAGGTCATAGGTTCGAGCCCTATTGCGCCC
>CANQGW010000011.1 GCA_947623555.1 uncultured Clostridia bacterium | reverse complement strand
AATTTATTTTTTACTTGAGAATAATTGCTCAATTTAATATGAGAATTTTTGTTAATTTTTGCTTGACAATTTACATATAATAAAACTGCAGAAAATGAAGAACCAGTTTGGGTAAAAAATACAGAAAATAAAAATAATGTTTATCCAATATTAAAAGAAAATTAGATTTTGAAATAGCATTTATAGCTTAACTAAATATTTAATGCACTTTATAAAAAACAAAAAAAATTAATAAAAAATAACAAAAAATTTTCTTTAAGGTTTATACTTAAAGAAAATTTTTATATGTTTATGATAGCAATAAAATCCTGCAATGTCAAGGAAAAATAGAAAAGTTTTGTATAAATTTTTTGATTAAAATTTTTAAAAATTCCTCAATTTTCGAACACAAAAAAATGCTTGTAATTAATTGGAACAGCGCTTTACAAGCATTTTGGTATTTTCTTTAAGTATAAACCTTAAAGAAAAGTTGCGAAGGAGGAAAAAATGTTGAAAAACAAAGGAATAACGCTAATTGCGTTAGTAGTAACCATAGTGGTTTTATTAATATTAGCAGGAGTAAGTATAACAGCAGTGTTTGGAGAAAATGGAATAATAAGTGGAGCACAAAAAGCAAAAGAAAAAACAGATGAATCTATAAAACAAGAGCAAGAGGATGTAGGAAAACTAGTTAATCAATTAGAAGATTTTGAAAGAGAAGGTTTGCCAGATACAGTAAAAGATGCAATACAAAAAGGAACCATATTTACTGTAAATAAGCAAATAAAAGATGCAACTGGAAAGACAATGACCGTGCCAAAAGGATTTAAAGTAAAAGAAGGAACAGATGTAGATAAAGGCATAGTAATAGCAGATAGCGAAGGAAATGAATTTGTATGGGTGCCATGTACAGAAGTACAATATGTAAAACATAGCTATACAGGAACTAATAATAATGATGCTGGTATTGATATTGAAGATGATGGAAATGCTGGCTGGAATACATGGTATTATAGAGCGTATGGAGATTGGAAAGGTGACCCAGTACAAGAACCAGAAAATGCAAAAAGTGTAAAAAATAATAGAGGCTTTTATATAGCTAGGTATGAAGCAGGAATACCAAGTAACATGGAAGGCGTGTATGTAGATCCAAAAGCGGAGGTAAAAACCTATAACACAAGTGGTAGAAATACATCAAATTATGTGCCAGTAAGTCAAAAGGGAAAGCAAGCATGGAATTATATAGACCAAACAAACGCAAAAGCAGCATCAGAAAAAATGTATGCAGGAAATGAATCAGTAAGTAGTCAATTAGTAGATGGAATAGCATGGGATAGAACAGTCCAATGGATAGTAGATAGCGGAAAATATCAACACACAGGAATAGGAAATGCAGAAACTTCAGAAAGTATAGAAAAAGATAGTACAACAAAAGGAAATTATTCAAATAATACTGGAATAACAGAAAACAATATTTTATGGGCAGAACATATAAATGCAGATGGCGTAGGATGGTGTCTAGGAAAGAGCTATAAATATGGTAAATTTACATCAGGATACACTGAAACATATACTGGACCATTTAATGATTTTAATGGTTATAATAGTGATCAAAAATATAGCTATATAAAATTTGTAGAAATGTCAACAGGAGCAAGTGAGGACACTAAATTAAATAATATATATGATTTAGCAGGAAACATGTGGGAATGGACAACAGAAAGAGGCAGCCATAAAGATGCAAGCAACATAAACCAAGATTATGCAAACAAAACTTATGCTGTCTACCGTGGTGGTTGCTTCGCCGACCCTGGGAATGCGGGACCCGTTTCTCATCGAAATGGCGTGAATTTGGTAAGTGATGCTAGAATTAATTACGGTTTCCGTGTTGTACTTTATGTGAGGTAGTAACTATTAAATTACAATTTTGCTATGAATAATGTATTTAGTTTATACAAACATCGTACTAAATTGCTCGTTCCTCGCAATGGTCGTAGAAGTTTGAATTTAAAAATATAAATAGAATTGAAAAAGCAAAATACAAAATGATATTTATGCTAATATATGGTTCAAGTTTAAGAATAGGAGAAGCAGCAAATTTAAGAATAGAAGATATAGGATGAATTAAATGCAGAAAATGAAGAAAAAGTTTGGGTAAAAGATACAGAAAATAAAAATAATGGTTATCCTGTATTACATTAAAAATAAAACTTTTAGAATAAAAATACAAAAAAATCTCCATCTTAATAATAGGTGGAGATTTTTATTATGTTTAAGAAAAGCAAGATAGAAAATAAATTATTAGAAAATGTAGAAAAATTAAATTTTACATTATCTAAAAATAATATTATAGAGTTAGCAGAGTTACTAGGAAATAAAAAACAGCTTTTAATACGTAATTTAATGGCAGGTATGGCAAAAGGTATAGGTATAGGTATTGGCTTTACTATTTTAACTGCTATTTTATTAATTGTGCTTCAAAAAATTGTAACTTTAAATATTCCTGTTATAGGTGATTATATTTCAGATATTGTAGAAATTGTAAAAAATAAGTAATAGTATATAAACTGTTATTGCAAAATTAATAATAAAATCTTATATTTGCTATTTATTTTTTTTTATATTTTATATATAATGTAATAAATAAAAAGTAAAGGCGGAGAAAAACATGAATTTAGCAAATAAACTAACTGTTTTAAGAATATTATTAGTTCCAATTATGGTTATTATTCCATTTTTAAACATTCAAGGCACATTATTTAGTATTCCAATAGAGTACATAGTAATTGATGTTATATTTGTAATTGCAGCTTTAACAGACAAGCTAGATGGTTATATTGCAAGATCTAAAAACCAAATTACTACATTTGGAAAATTTTTAGACCCAATTGCAGATAAAATAGTAGTAATTACTGCAATGATTATGCTTGTAGAGTTTAATCATTTACCAGCATGGATTCCAATTATAGTTATTTTTAGAGAGTTTATAGTATCTGGATATAGATTAATTGCAGCAAGAGAAAAACGGAAATGTAATAGCTGCAAATATTTGGGGAAAGTTAAAAACAGTAACTCAAATGTTAGCAATAACATTGGCATTTTTAGATCCAAATGCTTATGGTGCTATTTTTAATGGAGAGTTAGTTGGATATGAGTTTGTTATAAATTTATTGGTTACATTAATGATGAGTGTTTCGGTAGTAGCAACTATCTTTTCAGGTTGGGAGTACATAAAAGGTGGAAAAGATTTATTTAAAGATTCTATATAATTAAATATAAAAAACATAATATTATATATTTTAATGAAATGAATTATCTTTAAATAAATCTAGAAAGGGTAAAAAATGGATATTGAGCAAGCTAAAAAAAGAGCAGAAGAATTAAGACCACTCTTAAAATACTATACACAAAAATACTTTGATGACGAGCAAGTAGTTAGTGATTACGAATATGACATGCTTATGCGTGAATTAAAACAAATTGAAAAAGAATACCCAGAACTTATTACAGAAGATTCACCTACTCAAAGAGTAGGTGCTAGCATAAAAAAAGGTTTTGTAAAAGTAACACATGAAGTGCCACTTCAAAGCCTTCAGGATGTATTTACTTTTGAAGAAGTTGAAGAATTTGATGAAAGAATGCAAAAAGCAGCAGTAGAATATAATAGACCATTAGAATATGTAGTAGAAACTAAAATAGATGGTTTATCTTCAGCAATAGAATATAAAGAAGGAAAATTAGTAAGAGGTGCTACTAGGGGAAATGGAACAGTTGGTGAAGATGTTACAGAAAATATTAGCACAATTAAAACAGTTCCAAAAGTTTTAAAGGAGCCAATTTCTATTACTGTTCGTGGAGAAGTATTTATAGGAAAATCGGATTTTGAAAAACTAAATGAAAATAGATTATTAGAAGAGCAAGAACAATTTGCAAATGCTAGAAATGCTGCCGCTGGGTCACTACGCCAGTTAGATAGTAAAATTACAAAATCGCGCCCACTTAATATATTTATTTTTAATGTGCAAAAATGTGACGACATAAACTTTGAAACTCATTATGAAAGCTTACTATATTTAGAAAAATTGGGCTTTAATGTAAACCCTGTAAAAATACTATGCAAAAATATGAAAGAAGTAAAAGCAGCAATAGAAAAAATAGGAAACATGAGAGATGACCTTGATTTTGGCATAGATGGAGCTGTTGTTAAGGTAAATGATTTAATTTTAAGAGAAAACATAGGTACAACTTTTAAAACTCCAAAGTGGGCAGTTGCATATAAATACCCACCAGAAAAAAAAGAAACATTACTAAAAGATATTGTATGCCAAGTAGGAAGAACAGGTGTAATAACTCCTATGGCAATATTAGAGCCAGTTCATGTAGCAGGTTCTAAAATTTCTAAAACCACACTTCATAATGAAGACTATATTAAGCAAAACGATATACGCATAGGAGATAGAGTGCTTATTCAAAAGGCTGGAGATGTTATTCCAGAAGTAGTAGGGGTAGTAAAAGAAAAAAGAGATGGAACAGAAAAGGTATTTGAAATGCCTAAAACATGCCCTGTTTGTGGTGCAAAAACTGTAAGAGAAGAAGGAGAAGCTGCTGTACGTTGTATTGGAGTTGAATGTCCAGCTAAACTATATAGAAGCATTATTCATTTTGCTTCAAAAGATGCCATGGATATAGATGGATTAGGTGAAGCTATTATTGCAGAATTAATAGAAAGAAAGCTTATTTCAAATATAGCAGATATATATAATTTGACATTTGATGATATAGCATCATTAAAGAAAAATGGCAAAAAGTTTGCACAAAATTTAATGGATGCTATTGAAGCAAGCAAACATAAAGATTTATATTGCTTGATTAATTCTTTAGGAATAAGGCATGTTGGGGTTAAGCTTGCTAAAACCTTGACTAAATATTATAAAACAATGGATGAACTTATGAACAGTTCGTATGAAGAATTAAGGATGATAGATGATGTAGGAGAAATTACAGCTGAAACTATTAGTGAATTTTTTAAGCAAAATCAAACAATTGACTTAATTAACAAGTTAAAAAATGCTGGCTTAAATATGGAAGCAATAAAGCAAGAAGCTTCAGATAATCGTTTTGAAGGAAAAGTATTTGTACTAACAGGTGGTTTAGAAAATTATACAAGGGATGAAGCAAGTAAAATTATTGAAAACTTTGGCGGAAAAACATCTTCATCAGTTTCTAAAAAAACAGATTATGTATTGGCAGGAGAAGATGCAGGTAGCAAATTTAAAAAAGCACAAGAATTAGGCGTAACTATTATTTCCGAAGAAGAATTTAATACAATGATAAATTAATATAATGGAGAATGTTAAATGGAAGGAAAGTACACTTTCGAAAATTTTTATGAAAATTTAGAAGATGGTTATCAAATTTATTATACCTATGTAAGAAATAGATATTTACTATTTAAAACTGCAGAAAATTGTTATACACAAAAATTGCTCACTGTTCATGAAAAAAATCCACAGCCCAGAAACAGTATAATAACATTAAAAATGGTAAAAGAGATGTTTCCACATATGACTGATATAGAGTATAAAATAGGTCTTGAAAATGGTTATTAATGGAACAATTTTTTGACAATTCCCAAAAAATGTGCTATAATAAAGTATACCTAAAAATTTTGAAAGGGGTACTTAAAATGTACGCAAAATTATGCGACGAGCTCAAAACCACGATTAACCAAAGACTGTTTTCTTTTGGCCTTCAGGTAATTGGAGGCTCAATGAATGAAGAGACGGGTGAATGGTACATCATGGTGGACGGTTTAAAAGGTGGCAACAGCTGCAGCAAGCAGTATGTTGAACGTTTCCTGGAACCAATATTTGGCGCAAACAGGATACATGTTACTAGCACCTATCTGAATTAAGTATCCCCTGACACAAAGGGTATACTTACCTTTAAAAAAGAAACCTCATAAATTTATTTATGAGGTTTCTTTTTTGGGCTTTACAGTAATTGTTTTTTGGTTTGTATATATAACCATGCCATGCTTTGCTAATTTTGGTTTTTTTACATACTTTACTAAAGTGTAATCAACAGAAACATTTGAAGACTGAATAGCTTTACTATGATATGCAGTAATAGAAGCACATTTATTAATTACTTCTTGTGAAGGCATACTACCATTTGTAACTAATATAACATGACTGCCGTGAATATCTTTAACATGAAACCACAAATCTTCTTTACTTGCCATTTTAAAAGTCAAAATATCATTTTGTTTATTATTTTTTCCTACTAATATTTTAAAACCGTCAATATTATAGATTATAGGATCTATTTTAGTTTCATTTTTAGCTTTTTTCTTTTTAACCTGTTTTTTATTTTTTTGCTTTTGACTATTTGAAAAAGAATCTTCAATTTCATCATAAATTTCATCTAAATCATTTATTGATTTAGCAGACTGAATTTCATATACAATACTTTCTAAATAATCAATTTCTTTTTCTAATTCATTTTTTTGACTTTGTACAATTGAAAGTGCATTTTTTAATTTATGGTATTTTTTAAAATACCTTTTTGCATTTTCAGCGGGTGATATTGATATATCCAATGGTATACTTACTATATCATTGTTATTATAATAGTTATTAAGTTCAATTTGTGAGATGTGCTTATCAGGAATTTTATACAAATAACTTGTAATAAGTTCACCATATAATTTATATTTTTCAGTATTTTCGCATTCTTTTAGTTTTTCATCAATAGCATTAAGTTTTTTAGATAGTTTTTTTACTTTAGCTAAAATAAATTGCAATAACTGGTTTCTATAAGATAAAAATTGCTCTGATCGCTCTTTTTTTGTGTAATAATCATCTAAAAATAAATTTACTTGTAAAGTTTTGGCATTATTATTCATTATTAAAACGTAGTCATTATTATAATACTCTGCACTTACTTTGCACTGTAATATGGCATCTTCTATATCTAATATGTATTTAGCAAGTGTATTATAATTATTTATATTTAATATATTTGTAATTCCTAAATATTCAATTGAATAGCTAATAAAGTTTTTGCTAATACCAGAAAAATGTTCGGTAAAAAATTCTGTTAAAGAATTATTTTCATTTAAGTTTAATTCTTTATAACAGGAAATATTTATTTTATTAGAAATAGGTAAAATATATTTAGCATTTGGAATAGTATCACGATATGCTCCATCAGAAATGTGAAAATGTTTTAATGAATCTATAATAATATTTTCACTATTAACAAGTAATATGTTACTGTGCTTTCCCATAAGTTCAACAATTAACTTTTTAGTTATAGGCTTATAATCATCATCATTTCCAGCAAGTTCCATCACAAAAATTCGCTCATTATTTATAGTACTTATATTAGTTATTTTATAACCCATTAAATGTTTTCGTAAAAGCATGCAAAAATTAGGAGCAACCAAAGGGTTTTCCTTTTTAGAAGTTGTTAAATGAACAGAGTAAAAGTTAGATGAACTATTACATGTAAGCGCATAAGATAAATTGTTTGCATAAATGCTAAATAATATTTCATCTGAACTAGGCTGATAAATTTTTTGTATTTTTCCATTCATTAAAGTATTTTTTAACTCTTGTACAACTGAATTTAATACTAAACCATCAAAAGCCATAATAAAAGTCCTTTCTATAACAGAGCAATAATAACATATTCTAGTGAAAATATCAACTTTTTATGCATTTTCTATTGACAGAAAAAAATTGAGTGGATATAATAAATTCACAGGTTTTACATCACAGGAGGTAGCTTTTCTAGATATGAGCAAAACAAATGTATTTTATTCTTCAGATAATTATACAAATATGACAGATGAAGACTTAATTGAATTAGTTAAGTCTGAAGATAAATGTGCTTTAGAACACCTTATTAATCGCTATAAAAACCTAGTTAATATTAAAATTAGCAAATATTATATGATCGGTGCAGAGAGGGAAGATATTGAACAAGAAGGCTTAATTGGTTTATTTAAAGCTATTAAATCATATAAGCCAAACAAGCAAAACTCTTTTAAGTCATTTGCTAGTTTATGTATTGAGAGGCAATTAATTACAGCTATTAAAACATCAAATCGTCAAAAGCATATTCCACTTAATTCATATTTGTCTTTAAATATGAATGCATATGATAGTGAGGAAGACGGGAATACAGGTAATACTGACTTAATAGATATATTAAATACTAATTTGGTAGAAGATCCATTAGATACAATTACTCAAAAGGAGTATTATCAAGTTATAGAAAATACAATTGATAAAACATTAAGTGATTTTGAAAAAAAGGTGTTGAGTCAATATATTCAAGGTGAAAGTTATGTACAAATTGCTCAAAATTTAGATACACCTGTAAAATCTATTGATAATGCAATTCAAAGAATTAGAAAAAAAGCAATTAAAGAAATACCAAATGAACAATAAAATTTGCCAACAGTATGTTGGCATTCATGTGCTTCTATAGCTCAGTAGGTAGAGCGCAACCATGGTAAGGTTGAGGTCGCCGGTTCGATTCCGGCTGGAAGCTCCATTTTAAGACAACTTACGAACTTATAAAGGTTTCGTAAGTTTTTTCATCTTAGAAAAAATAAATCGAATCTTAAAATTTCGGTTCAATGTCAATAGTTGGGGTGAAACATCTGTAAAGTTGTTTTGCACCAGCTTTTTAATTGGGTTGAAAAAGTCCCATAAAAAATATCATAAAATAAGCATTTTTGTGCAAGCCAAATAAACCAATACTCATAATTGGTAATTTATGGTATTAAAATAGCATCTGATTTTAATCTGCCATCAATAAAATTCTAGCTTTAAAATGTGTAAAATTTCTAAATCCAAAAGCAACTCTTTTTAATGTTTTTATCTTGTTATTAAAGCCTTCCATTGGTCCATTTGAGTATGGTACTTTTAGCGCATTCCTTATCTCTGTTATCCAATTAAAGTAGGTCTTTGCACAATTTTGCAATGCTGGTATACCACATTCTAAATTTCTTTTTACCCAATTATTTAAATTTTCTATCGCCTTTGCCTTGTCTGCCATTTGAATGATTTTTAACATTTCTTCTTTTTCCCTGTATGCTATTCTTAAATTCTCAGAATAGTTAATTAATATATAATTCAATTCTTCCTTTTGCTTTTCATCTTTCAATTTATCATATCTTGATAGTAATAATTTCCTCGAATGCTTAAAATATTTTCTTTCTGCTCGTGGTAGTTTATCTTGCACTTGTTTTCTTATGCTATCTAATGCTTCTGTTGAATATCTAACAAAATGAAATTTATCTGCTACTACTTTTGCATTTGGAAAATATGTATTGGCTAAATCTTTGTATGTTTTCCATAAATCTGTTACTACATATTTAACTTTTTTTCGTTCTTGTAAAGAGAAGTTATTAAAATAATCTAGTAAATGAGTTTTGTACCTGCATTCAATAATATCAATTGGCTTTCTTGTTTTACCATCCATCAAAGATACTTGATATTTGTAATATCCTGTATTTCCTTTAAATTCGTCTATACAGAGAACTTCTGGTAGATGTTTAGCTGATACTGCAAGTGATGGTAATATCCTTGACACAGTAGTAATAGATACATCTGCATCTTGTGCAATGTCTTTCATCGATTGTTTTGTTTTTAATCTATCTACAATAAATTCAGTTACTCTTGTTGTCTTTCTTGCTCTTTTTGGTAAAAAATGAGCCTTTTCATAAAATGTTTTGCCACATTCCTTACATTGGTATCTACGTTTTCTGTAGGATAAAAGAGTAGTTTTAAAACGTATTGGAATGTCCTTAATTACTTGTGTTCTGTAGTCCTTAATTTTAGTTGTTTTAGCTTTACAGTAAGGACAAGTTTGTTCTCTTATGGGTAATTCAATATGTATTTTAACAAAATTTTTCTTGTATCTAACTTTTTTTACGATTACCCCTTTTAAATCTAATAAATTTTTGATAAAATCATTACGCATTTATCTATACCTCCTTGATATGATTTTGGTTTGCAAAACAATTTTATCAAAGAGTTTAGATAAATGCTATTTTTTTACAAAAAAATGTTGAGGCATTTACCACCCCAACTAATATTATAGAACCTAACCGCTAACTAGTGTGGTGTGAGTCGATATTAGGACTCACACCACATTTTAGTTATATTAACTATATTTCTTTTAAAACTTCAATTGCCTTTTGTAGTTGTGTATCATCTTTTTCATCTATTTGTAATTGTGATTTTAATTCTTCTGATAAGTCTATTTCAATATCTGGCTCAATTCCTACCTTATTAATACCAGTATGATTTGGTGTAAAGTATTCATTTGTTGTTATTTTTAGTCCACTTCCGTCAGATAATCTGTGTAATTCTTGTATTACACCCTTTCCGTAACTTTTCATTCCAACTAGTGTAGCTTTTCCATTATCTTTTAAAGCTCCTGCTAAAATTTCTGAAGCACTTGCTGAATACTCGTTTATAAGGATAACTATTGGCATATTAATTATAGGATTATTTTTAGATTTAGTAACATCTTCATTTTCATTTTTGTCTTTTGTAATTAATAATGTAGAACCTTTGTCTGTAATAGTATCTGCAATATCTATTGCCTCATCAACAATTCCTCCACCATTATCACGAATGTCAATAATTAATTTTTCTATTCCTTGTTCTTTTAGCTTATTAAACTTTGTTTTAAATTCATCTGCAGCTCCACCATCAAAGTCTGAAATAGCAATATATCCAATATTGTTGTCTAATACTTTCGCTGTAATATGATTCATTAAAACTTTTTCTCTTGTTAATTCTATTGTTTTAGTTTCACTTCCTCTTAATATTTCTAATGTTACTTTTGTTCCTTCTTCTCCTTTTATTTTGCTAGAAACTTCATCTAATTGTTCTCCGCTATAAGCCTCACCATCTACTTTAGTTATAACATCTCCTGACATAATACCTGCTTTTTCTGCTGGTGAATTTTCAATTGGTTTAATTATTAAAATTTGATTTTTTTCTGTATCTTGTGTCATATATATTCCAACGCCAACATAATTCCCTTCGGTTTCGGTCATAATTTTGTCCATTTCACTTTTAGTATAATAAGTGGTATATGGGTCACCTAATGCTGCAACATATCCTTTAATAGCACCCTCAATTAAGTCTTCATCATTTATTTGCCCAATGTATTTTTCTTCTAATTCACTTCTAAATCTAGAAAGTGTGTATTCTAGTCCACTTAAAGAATTAGTTGTTTTTGCTCCTATTAATCCACCATTAGTTACTAAATATTGGTATGTTGCAAAAGCAGTTATCATTGATGTAATAACTATAATAATTAATATTAACATTACCCATTTATAAATTTTTTGCAAATTACTATTTTCCATTTTTATTCCTCTTCCTTTTTATTTTTTAAGTAAATTTTTTTATAAAAATTTCTTTCCATATTATTATACTTCATATTTTAAAATGATATTATTATTTTTTAATATTTATTAGTATATTTCATTTATAAAGCAGGAGGCTTTACTCCTGCTTTATGGTTCTTTAACATAATTTAAAGGATCAGTTGTAATGCCATTTAATCTAACTTCAAAATGCAAGTGTGGACCTGTAGAATTACCTGTACTGCCTGTTTTCATAATAATGTCACCTTGTTTAACTTCTGCTCCCGTTTGAGTTAATATTTCTTGTCCATGTCCATATAAGGTAACAATTCCATTGCCATGGTATATCATTACACAATTTCCATAGGATCCAAGCTCTCCCGCATAAGTTACATAACCATCTAATGCCGCTACAACAGGTGCTCCAAATCCAACATTGCCAATATCTATTCCTTGGTGAAGTTTAATTACCCCCTGAATTGGGTGCTCTCTTGTGCCATAAGGTGAAGTAATACCTGTTCCCGGAATTGCTACTGGCCACATCATTAAACCTCCTGTATATTGAATAGCAATTTCACCATCATAGCCATTTAGTTCTAATATTTTAGCTTCTATTGCTAACATTTCGGTTTTATATTTTTTTATTTCTTCGTTTAAAGATTTTTCCGCATTAGATAATTTTTGTACTTTTCCCTCTTGCAAAGACTTTGTGTTGGCTAAAATAGTTCTTGTTTGTTCTGCTTGTATTTTTAAATTAGTTAACTGTTTAGTTTCACTTTCTAATTTTTGTTTTGATTCTTCTATTGTTTTTCTTTGACTTTCTACCTCATCAATTAGCTTGTTATCATATTCTGCCATTTCAACCATAGCATAGTATATACTTAAGAATTCTGATAAACTATTAGCAGATAATAGAACATCTATGTATGCAATGTCTCCTTCTTCATATAAAGTAACTAGCCTATCTTTTAATAATTTCTCTTTTTTATCGTGCTCTTCTGTAACTATGTTTAATTTTTCAGTTGTTTCATCTACAGATTTTTGCAATGCGTCTAACTTTTGTGTTAGATCTTCATTTTGTACTTCATACTCTTTAATTTTATCATCTAATTCCTGTATTTCTATAAGCGAATTTGACATTTCTGTTTGTACATATTCTATTTTCGAATTTACTTCTTGTATTTTTTGTTGTGTTTCGTTTCTTTTATCATTTAGCTCATTTAAATCTTCAGTATTTGTTATATCATTTTCTTCATTTACTTGTGTATTATCACTTGCAAAAGAAAATGCAGAATAACTTAATAATATAGAAATAACAAGGAGAATACATAAAATTTTTTGTTTTAACATTTGTATTCTCCCTCCTTTTTTAATATTAATAATAAATTAAATTTGGTAAACTTACCAGACCACAAGTAAGTGGATTAATTTCTGATAAATAATATGGTGTTTTTAATACTTCAAAATGTAAATGTGGTCCCGATCCAACACCAGTATTTCCACTATATGCTATTAGCTGACCTCTTTTTACATATTGACCCGATGATACTACTGCTCTACTTAAGTGTTGATATCTTGTATATAGGTCATTTGCATGCTTAATTAATACAAATATACCTCTTGCACTTGTTTGCATAACACTAATTACATATCCGTCTGCAGATGAATATACGGGTGTACCTATGCTTACTCCTATATCTACTCCTCTGTGATTACTACTAGCTCCTGCTACTGGTGAATTTCTTGAGCCAAAACGTGAAGTAATTACATTATATCCAGAAGAGCTACTAGAAACTGGCCATCCAAGTGTTCCAGAGAAACTACCCGTATAAACATCTTGTGCTTTATTTGCTTGTGCTCTAATTTTTGCATCTATTTCTTTAATATCTTTCATATAGTCTTCAATTTGTTTTTGTAGTTTCTTTTCTTGTGAACTTAAGCTAGAAACTTTAGCTTCTTTAGAAGCTTTTGTTACTTTTAGTTGTGCTTGTGTATTTTCTAATGTTTTTTTAGAACTATCTAGACTTGATTTGCTTTCTTGTAATTCATTTTTTGCCTTTTCTACTTGTTGCCTTTTAGTTTCTAATTCGTCCATTTGTGCATTATCAGCCTCTGCCATTTCTTGCATTCTAGCTTCTATTGCAAAATAGTCCCACATATTGTCTGAAGATAACATCATATCTAAAAATGTAATTTGACCTTCTTCATATATAGCAACTAATCTATCTTTTAATAGTTCTTGTTTTTCTTCATATTCTTTTTGTAAAGCATTTATTTCTTTTGTTTTGGCACTTATTTGGTTTTCTAATTTAGTTATATCTGCCTTTATGTCTTCTAGTTTACTTTCATATTGTGCTATAGAATCTTCTAAATCTTCAATTTGAGATAAAGTATCCTTTTTTTGACTTTCTACTTTGTCTTTTTGCTCTTCTGCTTCATTAACCTTATCTTGCAGTTCACTCTTTTGGTCTGAATAACTAGCTGCTTTCATAATTGGTGTAAACGAAGTTATGAGCAATAACATTGAAAGTATGGTACATAACATTTTCCTTTTCATATGCATTTTTCTCCTTTTTATTTCGCATAATAGTTTTTAAACATCTAAATATTTTCTCATTGAAATAGCACTTCCAATTGCACCAATTCCAAGTCCTAATGCCAAATAAATTATTATTAAGGTTCCAAATATTTCTTGTATTGTTAGTAGTGAAGTATGTATATTTCCTTGTATTAATGATTCTTCTATTTTTTTAGCAACGAATTCATAACCTCCACCTAAAATTAAGGCACATATTAAAACAGCTATTAAACCAATTAGCATACCTTCTACCATAAAAGGCCATCTAATAAAGCCATTAGTTGCACCTACATATTTCATAATTGATATTTCTTTTCTTCTTGCATGTACTGTTAGCTTTATGGTGTTTGTAATTATAAATATTGATATAAATACTAAAATTACTAAAATAACAATTGTAATAATTTTTATTCCATCTGCTATTTTAAGTAATGCTTCTATTGTTTCTGGTCTAGTAGTAATTCTAGAAACAATATCTGATTTTTCTATTTCACTTTGCACTTCATCTACTTTAGTTAAGTCTACTAATGTTACTACATAAGAAGCTTTAAAAGGATTTTCATCACCTTCATAAGTAGCAAGTAGGTCTTTTCTGTCTTTGAAAATTCTTTTCATTTCTTCTAGACCTTCTTCTTTAGTTTTGTATACTGCGTTATTTACATATTCTATACTTCTTATTTTATTTCCAAGTTCGGCAGTTTGCTCTTCTGTAGCGTCATCAGAAATGAAAACCCTCATTCCTTGTTGTTGTTCTACTGTTTTTGTAATATAGTTTACATTCTCACCTACTATAAAGAAAATACCAAATATAAACATAGTTGCACACATAATAATTAAAGATGCCATTGTAGATTTTTTATTTTTAAATACATTTCTAAAACCTTCGCCTATTAAATAACCAAAAATACTATACCTCACTGTCATACCCACCTTTTTTATCATCTCTTATTATATTGCCTTCTTCAATTTGAATAACTCTTTTTTTCATTCTGTCTACAATATCTTTTGCGTGTGTTGCTACTACAACTGTTGTTCCTCTATTATTGATATCGTTTAAAAGTGTCATAATATCCCATGCTGTGTCTGGGTCTAGGTTTCCTGTTGGCTCGTCTGCAATTAGCATAGATGGATTATTTACTAATGCCCTAGCTAATGCTACCCTTTGTTGCTCGCCACCAGATAATTCATTTGGGTACATTTTGGCTTTGTTACTTAAACCTACTAAAGACAATACCATTGGCACTTGCCTTCTAATATGCCTTGGTGTTGACCTTACAATATACATTGCATAAGCCACATTATCATATACTGTTCTATCTGGTAAAAGTCTAAAGTCTTGAAATACTACCCCCATACTTCTTCTTAAAAATGGAATTCTTTTAGGCTTTAAGAAAGTAGTATCTTTTCCATTTATAATGATGTTTCCAGAGGTTGGCTCTTCTTCTTTTAATATAAGTTTAATTAAAGTAGATTTACCAGACCCTGAACTTCCAACTAAAAAAGCAAATTCTCCTTTATCAATTACAAAGTTTGCATTATGTACTGCCTCTGTACCAGTATCATATGTTTTGCTTACGTTTCTAAATTCTATCATTTTTTATTAACTCCCTAGCAACTAAATTTTGACATAAAATAAGACACTTCTACATTTTTTATCCTCATATCTTAATCATAACAATAAATAATATTATTTGCAAGAGTTTTTTAAAGAAAAAAAACGGAAAAATTAGTATTTTAAAGTTAATTTTTCCGTTATTTTCTGTATTCATATATCTTTCAAAATTCACACAAAATTTACAATTATTTTTTTAAAATTGTTTTATTTATAATTTAAAAATATTGTATGCAACATAATTTTTGAATTTGCGTCATTATGTAAAATATGGTATAATATATTTATAGCTGTCATAGCTATAAATAAAATAAAATGGTCTTCTTGTAAGAAGGCAAGTCCTAAATGGGCGGAAAGAAACTTATGTATACTCTCAAACAGCTCAAGAAGAAGGCAATTATTGTGGAAGATGGTATGAAGGTATTTTTTCCACAATTCAGTTCTCGGCAAGTTCTTTATATAAACGAGATTGATGCCAAGCCCAAAACCTTTGCTTACAACAACTCTGTTGTAGCTTTTGTTGACGAATATGGTAGCGTTTATGTGATTCCTAATTTGAGACACACACAAAAAACCCTCGTTAACAACGGTTATGAATTTGCTCACTTCTATGTTCCTTTCAGCAATTGGGATTATCCCGTTGACTATAAGGAACGTTGGAAAGAACTCTGGAAAGAGAAAAACCGAGAGTAAGTTTCAAAAATAGGTATTCTGATTAGAAAACCTAAAAAAGTTCCAGCGTATAAACACTGGAACTTTTTCTTTAGATTTTCTAGTTAAAGAAAATCTTTGGTAAAAAGTTTACTTCTTCGTTCGTCGATTGCTCTTTGGGCAATTTTAGTTATCACAGAAATTTTATCGGTCGTTAGTACTTGTAAGACCTCCATCGGAGTTGATGCACTCTCTGCAAGAGAACTTCTGATGACAGGATCGTTATCCCTTGCTAACATCATAAAAGTATCAAGCTTGGTACTTCTATTTTGTATTACTCCCCATCTTACTGGCATATCCTTATCCATTGCCAATTTGTGTAAATCATCTGGCAAAGTATTAGGATTTTCCGCAACTGCCTGCCGTACGTCTACATCTTTGTCTGTCAAGAGCATAGAAAGAATATCTGTTGGAGTGTTGCTGTTTTTGGCTATTGTTACTCTTACAGATTTTTCTTTGTCCTTTGCTAAATTCCGCAGAATACTTACTGGTGCACCTACATTTTTTGCGACAGTGCGCCTTACCAGCGAATTTCTATCTTTTGATAAGGTCCACAAGATATTAACTGGAGTAGTTAGTTTTTCTGCTTCATATAGCTTTTCCTGAAGACTTTTCACCTTTTTCACTCCTTTTAAATTTATTAAATGAGTTTTAAAAAAAGCTTTTGCTTTTTCATTTACAGTATATCATACATTATGTAAAATTTCAATTTTTATAACAAAAAAGCCCACCTACTACTAGTAGGTGGGTGGTGAAATCTTACTTCCTTTTTAGGCGTAAAGTTTCTTTAGCTACTCTCCTCACATCAAAGTTTTCGTCGGTTTCTAACACTTGAAGCACGTCTTTGGGTGTTTTTTCTTTACAAGCTACTACAAACCTGATAGACAAAGACTTACTTTTTGCCAGCTTACGAAGAACATTACCTGTAGCACCTTTGTTTTCTGCTACTGACCTAACTATTGTTAAGTCTTTATCTTCTGCTAGCTCAAGCAAAACATCTTCTGGTGCATTTACATTATCTGATACTGCATATCTAACATAAAACTCCGGATCTTTTGCTAGTTTCCGCAAAACGTCTGCTGGTGAATTTACATTATATCCTACTGCATGTCTTACCCGCCAGCATTTTTCGGTTGCTAACTGTCGAAGTTCATCTTGCGATGAGGTTTCATGGGCCAACTTAACTTTGTCTTCCAATTTCACCTTTCTCCACTCCTTTTAATATTTATTGGGTGATTTTAAAAAAGGCTTTTGCCTTTTCGTTTGTATTATATCATTATTTTACAATATTTACAACAATTTTTACTTAATTACACAATTTTTCAATAATACTTTTAGCTGTAATATGAAAATATTCCATTAATTCTTCGCCTTTTCCAGATACTCCAAAAGTATCATTTATTCCCATTCTCTCAACCTTTGTAGGATATTCTTCTGATAATACTTCACATACACTACTACCCAAGCCTCCAATTATGCTATGATCTTCTACAGTAATTATTCTTTTGGTTTCTTTTGCGCATTTTACAATTGTTTTTTTATCAATTGGCTTTATTGTATGTATATCTACCACACGTATATTTATGTTTCGTTTTGCCAGTTCTTCTTTGGCCTTTAATGCTTCTGCAACAGTTACACCAGTAGCAAAAATTGTTGCGTCTGTTCCATCTCCATGCATAACTGCTTTTCCTATTTCAAATTTTTCATTTTCATTATAAATAACTGGTGTTGCTAATCTACATAGCCTTACGTATGCAGGTCCTTGCGTTTGTGCTAGAGTATGTATTAACCATTTTGTTTGAACATCATCCGAAGGTGAAAATACCATCATGTTTGGAAGTGTACGCATTAAACTTATGTCTTCTAACATTTGATGGGTTGCTCCATCTTCTCCTACAGTAACTCCTGCATGGGTTGCACATATTTTTACATTTAATTTTGGATAACAAATACTATTTCTTATTTGGTCATATGCTCTTCCCGCTGCAAAAACAGCAAATGTACTTACATACGGAATTTTGCCACAGGTAGATAGCCCTGCTGCTATTCCCATCATATTTTGTTCTGCTATTCCTATATTTTTAAATCTATCAGGGAATTTTTTTGCAAATATATTAGTTTTAGTTGCTGTTGATAAGTCTGCATCTAATACCACAACATTTTCATTTTTTTCTCCTAAATTAGCTAAAGCCTCTCCATAGCTTTGCCTTGTAGCTATTTTGTTTTCTATATTCATAATAATAATCATTCCTTATATGATATTTAGGTTTTTTAAAGGTTACCCATAAACCAAGTTTAATATTAATTTACAAATGATTTTTGTTTTAATTGACTAATAGCATTATTATATTGTTCTTCATTTGGAGCTTTGCCATGCCATGATGCTTCATTTTCCATAAAAGATACACCTTTACCTTTTATTGTGTGTGCAATAATTATGCTTGGCATTCCTTTTTTTTGTTTTGCACTATCGAATGCATGTATTAAGTTTGGTATACTATGCCCGTCAGTTTCAATTGCATTAAAGCCAAAACTTTCAAACTTTTCTTTGATATCTACTAGCCCTGCTACATCTTCTACTTTTCCGTCTATTTGTAAACCATTATAATCTAAAATAACACATAAGTTGTCTAATTTGTTTTTACTTGCTGCCATAGCAGCTTCCCAAATTTGCCCTTCCTCAATTTCACCATCTCCAACTAGGCAATATACCCTTCTGCCTGCATTGTCCATTTTAGAGGCAATTGCCATTCCTACAGCACATGATAAACCTTGCCCTAATGAGCCTGTTGTCATATCCACGCCTAGAACTTTATTCATATCTGGATGTCCTTGTAAATTGCTTCCTAGTTTTCTAAAGTTAATTAAGTCGTCCATGCTAAAATATCCCTTTTTAGCCAATGTAGCATAAAGTGCTGGTGCACAATGCCCTTTTGAAAGTACAAACCTATCTCTTTCACTTGCATTTGGCTTTTTAGGATCAATATTCATTTGGTTAAAGTATAGAACTGCTAAAATATCACTACATGAAAGTGATCCACCTGGGTGGCCTGATTGTGCACTATACACCTCATTGATAATGCCAATTCTAATTTCATTTGCAATATTTTCTAAAGTTTCAATTTTGGTAATTTTCATTACATTTTCCTCTTTCTTTTTTAATTTTTTTGACCGTAAAATTTTTTCTATCATTATTGTAAGCGAATTAATTTTAAAAGTCAATAAACTTAAAAATAGAAAGACTTACTTTGAAAAATACTATTATATTTATTTGCAAAATCTATGTTTTCCAATTGTTACAGTTAATGGTCTTGACCAAATCCATTTATTTGTAGCAGTATTTGGGTTAAAGTAATATATTGCTCCATAGCTTGGGTCCCAACCATTTAAAGCATCTTGTGCTGCTTTTTTTGCTGTGGAATTTGGAGTCATATTAATTTGCCCGTCTGACACTGCTGTAAATGCACCGCTTTGATATATAACGCCTGCTACAGAGTTTGGAAATGAACTGCTTTTTACCCTATTTAATACTACTGCTGCAACTGCTACTTGCCCGCTATATGGTTCTCCTCTAGCTTCTCCGTATACTAGCCTTGTAAGTAGGTTTAAATCGTTTGAATTAGTTGAGCCAGAACCTGCCTGTCCACTACTTGATGAGCTGTAAATTCCCATTGCTGCTAATGTGTTTTTCCCTGCTATTCCGTCTACAGTTAAGCCATTTTTTGACTGAAAATATCTAACTGCTGACTGTGTTTGGCTTCCATAAATTCCGTCTATACTACCTTTATAATAACCCCATCTTTTTAATTTGGTTTGTATTTGTATTACTTCATCGCCTCTTGAGCCATATTTTGATAGGGCTTCTAGCTCATTGTTTCTAAAAAATATGTTATATGAGATGAATATGCTAAATGTCAGTGTAATTATTAGCATTGCTATCATTTTATTTTTAGTCATAAGAATTGCACCACTTTCTGATTAATTTTAAAGTTATTTTA
This sequence comes from uncultured Clostridia bacterium, assembly GCA_947623555.1. Classification (GTDB taxonomy): domain Bacteria; phylum Bacillota; class Clostridia; order TANB77; family CAG-508; genus CAG-273. The sequence goes on along the minus strand of CANQGW010000011.1, from coordinate 25,471 downwards.
ACCAGAATTGGTGCATTTATACATTTAAAATTGCTTTTGTTATAAGTATATTTTTAAAAAAAATAAAGAAATATAGTGAATTCGATAGCGCCGCGTAAGCGATCAAACGGAGCGTGGTAACACGCGTAGTGCGAATTGGAGCAGCTAACAGATAAATGTAATAAATTACTTTGAAAAAGTAATTTATTACATAGGAATGCTGCGACACCAAGGCGCAAGAATCACTATATTTCTTTATTTATTTAATATTTTTACAATACATAATTAAAATATTCCCACAATGTTGCCATTTGCATCTAAATCTATCTTTTCTGCTGATGGCACTTTTGGAAGCCCCGGCATTGTCATAATTTTTCCTGTTATTACTACTATAAACTCTGCACCTGCCCTTAATATTACATCGTGTACATGAATTTTAAAAGGCTCACTACATTCTAAATTTTTAGGGTCATCTGAAAGTGAATATTGTGTTTTTGCAATACATACAGGTAAACTACTGTAACCTAATTTTTCTATTTCATTTATTTTTTGTAATGCATCTTCTGTAAATTCTACACTTTCTGCACCATAAATTTTGCAAGCTACTTTTCTCACCTTTTCTTCTATTGTATCATTTAAAGAATAAGCATATTCAAAATTTGATGGCTTTTCTACTAATTTTGTAATTTTTTCTGCTAGGTCAGTAGCACCTTCTCCACCTTTGCCCCAACTTTCAACTAGGCTTAACTCTATTTTCTTTTCTTGCAATTTTTCTTTTAAGAAATCAATTTCTTTTTGAGTGTCATGTGTATATTTATTAATTGCTACTACTACATTTAAACCATAACAATTTTTTAAATTATCTACATGTTTTTCTAGGTTTGCAAAACCTCTTTCTAGATATTGTATACTTTCTTTTGTTATATCTTCTTTTGGCATTCCTCCATGATATTTTAATGCTTTAATTGTTGCTACACAAACAACTGCATCTGGCTTTAAGTTTGCCTTTCTGCATTTAATATCCAAAAATTTTTCTGCTCCTAAATCTGCACCAAAACCTGCCTCTGTTACAACATAATCGCCTAACTTTAAAGCTAGTTTTGTTGCTATAACACTATTACATCCATGTGCAATATTTGCAAATGGCCCTCCATGCACAATTGCAGGAGTATGTTCTAATGTTTGTACTAAATTTGGATTTATTGCATCTTTTAATAAAACAGTCATTGCTCCATCTGCTTTTAAATCTCTTGCAGTAATTGGTTTGTTTTCTTTTGTATAACCTACTATTATATTTCCAAGCCTTGTTTTTAAGTCGTTTATATCTGTAGCTAAACAAAATATTGCCATTATTTCTGATGCAACTGATATATCAAATCCATCCATTCTTTGTACTATATTTTTTTCTCCGTGAAAGGCCAGTGTTTACAGTTCTTAATTGCCTATCGTTTAAGTCTACACACCTTTTCCAAACAACTTTATCAAAGCCAAGTTCATTTCCAAAATATATATGGTTATCTATCATACTTGCTAGTAAGTTATTGGCAGATGTAATTGCATGTATATCACCTGTAAAATGTAAGTTTATATCTTCCATTGGAGCAATTTGGCTATAACCTCCACCTGTTGCACCACCTTTTATTCCAAAAACAGGTCCTAATGATGGCTCTCTTAAAGCAAGTACTGAATTTTTTCCTATTTTTCTTAAACCATCTGCTAAACCAATTGCCATTGTAGTTTTACCTTCTCCTAATGGTGTTGGGTTAATGGCTGTTACTAATACTAACTTACCATCCTTTTTGTTTTGTAAGTTTTTATATACATCTTGCGAAATTTTAGCTTTATATTTTCCGTATTGTTCTATGTTTTCTTCTGCTAAACCTAGCTTTTGTGCTATTTTTGTAATTGGTTCTAATGAAGTATTTCTTGCTATATCTATATCTTCCATTTTTATGCCCCCTAGTTTAAAAAATAATTCCTACAATAAATCCAATAAGTGCTCCTACAACAACTTGTACCGGAGTATGCCCTAGTACTTCTACTAATTTTTCTTGTACTTCCATTCCGGTTAGCCCTGGTGTTTCTATAATTTTGTTTAGCATTTTAGCTTGCTTGCCTGCTGCCCTTCTAACACCTGCTGCATCATACATAACCACAAAAGAAAATATTAATGACACACCAAATAATGGGCTTTGTATACCTAGATCCTTTCCAACCATTGTTGTTAATGCTACTACAACAGCTGAATGTGAACTTGGCATTCCACCAGCTTGCATAATTCTTTTAAAATTAAATTTTTTTGTAGTTACTAAATCATAAATTAATTTAAATAATTGAATTGCAAACCATACCAAAAATGGAACCAATATATATTTATAGTTTTGTATAAATTCAATAATCCCCTTTAACATTTTCTATTATTCCTCTTCTTGAACAAAATTTTCTTCTTTTATATTTTCTCCATCTTTTAATAAAATGCTAATTCTCTTTTCTGCATTTTCTAAAAGGCTATTACATTTTTTAGATAGTTCCATTCCTTCTTCAAACTTGCTAACTGATGCTTCTAGATCTAAATCACCTGTTTCTAATTCTTTTGCTATTTGCTCTAATTGTTTTATACTTTCTTCAAAACTCAAATTTTCTTGTTCTTTTGCCATTTATTTATACCTTCAAATTTTATTTAGGTTTTTTACGGGTTTACCTATAAACCTATCTTTCTTTTATAATTCCTGTATCTACATCCACTATGTAGAATTTAATTGATTGTGTTGTAGTGACATCATAAACTGTTACTCCATATTTTCCGTCACTTTGAATACTAACATTAAAAGATACATCATCTGTTTTTCCCCATTTTTCTTTCCATGCCTCTTTTACTAAATTAATTGCTTTTGTTTCTTTTGGGGTCTTTGTATCGTCATTTACTGCTTCTGATTTATTATCTGTATTTGTATTTGTATTAGTATTAACATTTTCATTGTTAGTAACTGTATTTTCTACTTTGTTTTCTACTACTGTGTTTTCAGTTTCTACATTGTCAAATATATCATTTAGCATATTTTCCAAACCAGTATTTGCATCATCTAAAATGTTTTCTTGTGATGCATTTGCATCCATTGGCTCTGTTTTGTTGTTTTTATATACTACAAATAATATAATAAATATTAGCAAAACAATAGCAATTACAACTAATGTATTTCTCATTCCTTTACTCATATAATTTTCCTTCTTTCTTTATATAATTTTTGCGTTTGTTGTTCCGTCTTGCAGCCTAATTTTAAATTCTTGCCCTTTTTGTAGCATTTTTACACTTTTTGCCACTTTACCATTTACAGAAATAATGCTATAACCTCTAGTTAATGTTTTTAGTGGGCTTAATGCATCTAGTTTTAATATAACACTTTTTGCTTTTGCTTTTTGCTCTGATAATTTGTTTTCTATACTGTATTCTAATAATTTTACTGTTTTATCAATTTCAATATAATAGTCATGAACTTTTTGTAATGGATTAGTAAATGCTCTACTTGCCATACATTTTTCGTAGTGTAGCTTCATTAACTGTACCTTTTTTATTAATGACTGTTTAAATCTATTTTGGTACTTAATTAATTCGCTTTTTACTAATTGTATGTCTGGAACGCCTAATTCCGCAGCAGCAGATGGTGTAGGTGCCCTTAAGTCTGCTACAAAGTCTGATATGGTAAAGTCTGTTTCATGCCCTACTGCTGAAATTACTGGAATTTCTGAATTGTATATTGCCCTTGCTACTATTTCCTCATTAAAAGGCCATAAGTCCTCTAATGAGCCCCCTCCTCTTGCTATAATTAAAACATCTGCTAAATTATTTTTATTCATAAAGTCAATTCCATCTGCAATTTTTATTGCTGCTCCCTCACCTTGTACTGGTACTGGGAATAAACGAATATGTACATTTGGGTTTCTTCTGGTAGATACATTAATAATGTCCCTAATTACAGCACCAGTATTTGAGGTTAATACACCAATTGTTTTTGGAAACATTGGAATATTCCTTTTATGTTCATTACTAAAAAGCCCTTCTTTTTCTAGTTTTAATTTTAACTCTTCAAAAGCTGCTCTTAAATCCCCCATTTTGCCAAGCTGTTTTATTGCTTTAGCATATAACTGATATGTTCCATCTCTTTCAAAAACTGAAACACTACCAAGAATAATTACTTTCATACCGTCTTGTAATGTAAAATCTAAATGTGATGCATACGTTTTAAACATTATACTTTTTATTAAAGAATTCTCATCTTTTAAAGTAAAATATATGTGCCCTGTATAATGAAGTTTGCAGTTTGATATTTCGCCTTCTACAAGCACATTTGAAAAATATTCATCATCTTCGAATTTATTTTTAATATATTTATTTAATTCACTTACGCTAATTGGATTATAGGTCATTTTTACTACCATTCCTTTTTATTGCTCTTCTGTTGTAATACCTGCTTGTTTAATAATATTAGCTAAAATTCCATTAATAAAAGAAGGAGAACTATCATCTCCATATTTTTTTGCAAGTTCTACAACTTCATTAACTACTACTTTATATGGTGTTTTTATATAAACAATTTCATAAGTAGCTAATTTTAATAAAGTTAAATTTATTTTAGAAATTCTGCTAATATCCCATTTTTCTTTTAAGTTTTCAGATATATATTTTAAAATTTCTTGTTTACTTTTTTCTATTCCTTTTACTGTAGATATTATATAGTTTTTTACGTTTTCTTGTTCTATGCCTTGCTCTTTTAAAAATAAATTAATTTGTTCTTCTTGTTCTTCTTCTGAAATTTTTTGAACTTCCAAACTATATAATAACTCAAATGTCAATTGTCTTATTTGTGTTCTTGTCATTTATTGTTTCCCCTTTTATATTGTTTTTAGATATTATAATTTATCTATAAAGTTTTTAGTTTTTTCTTTTACAGATTCTTTATTTCGTTGAACATAATTTCCAAAATAAACGCAAGCAATAATTAAAGCGATAGCAATAATAAATTTGTATAATTCTGTACAAAACAGAAGAATTGCTAAAACAATGCCTACTACGAACCCTATTATAGCTCCTCCATACTTATCACAAAATGCTTTAAAATTATCCATTTTAACCATTCCTTTCTTACTCTAACCTTCTACAATATTTTTTGTAGGTTCTATGCCTTTAACCTTAATATTAACTTCTTTTACCTCTAAATCTGATGTTCTTTTTATTGTAGTTTTTATTTTTGACTGTAAGTTAGTTGATAATTCTTTTATAATTGCATTTTCTTTTACTGTTAAATTTACATATACTTTTACATTATTTTCTTTGTCTAGTTCAACCTTTGTTGTTACATTTTCGGCACTGTCGAACCCTTTAACTACACTATTTACTAAATTTTCTAATGTTTCTCTAGTTATTAATAATTTTCCATCTGCATTTTCTAATAATATTCCATTTTTATAATCTATTTCATCTTTTGAAGCACCAGATTCAAAAAATATACATTTAATTGATAATAAAATAAATATTACACTTAATGCTAATATAATATTAGAATATACTTGATTATCTAATACCTTTGAAACAATAGTAAATACAAAGTCTAAATCAAGCCATCCAAATACCATAAAGCACATAATTATTGAAAGCATTAATATTAAGCTTGAAAAAAGAGCTAGTCCAATTCTATCTAAAAATTTCATTATTATTCCTCCCATTATTAAATAGGCACGGCAGCATGTTTATACTTTTTCCGTGCCTATATTTTGCTTAAGAATTAATTGTTGTTATTTTCTTCAGATTTAGCAGATTCCATGTTTTCTGTACTAACACCTTGAATATGAACATTAACTTCCACAACCTTTAAACCTGTCATATTTTCTACTGCTTTTTTAACTCTATTTTGAATTTCAAATGCAACATCAGGAATTCTAGTTCCATATTCTACAATGATATTTACATCTATTTTGGTTTCTTTTTCTCCTGATTCTACTTTTATTCCTTTTGATAAGTTTTTCTTTCCGCTTAATACTTCAGAAATTCCTCCTGCAAATCCGCCAGACATTTCTGCTACTCCCGGAACTTCAGCCACTGCAACTCCTGCTATAACAGCAATTACGTCGTCAGCTATTTTTATATTTGTATTACTTTCTAAAGCAACTTCTCCACTGGTTTCTAACTCTTCTACTTTTTCTTCATTATTTTCTTCCATAAAAAATTCCTCCTTTTCTTATGATAGTATAAGTATATCAATTCTTTAAAAAATTTACAACTATTTTTTTAAATTTAGTATAAAATAGTTAAAAGACAATTTGCATCTTGCAAATTGTCCTTTATTCTAATATAGTTCCTGCTTGTATTTTATTTCCTCTTAAAAAATCGCTAGTGTTCATTTTCTTTGAATTTTCTGCTTGTAATTCTAATATTTGCAAAAATCCTTCCCTTGCCTTAACAAAAAAGCCTAATTTTTCGTCTGCTAACAAAACCGTTCCTTCCATAATGTCATCTAATTTAAAGGCATACTCCACCATTTCTTTATAAACTTGTAAAAGCTCATTTTTACTTAAAGCTTTAGCTTTCCATATTTTTAACTTTTTGCCATTTAAAAATGTATATGCACCCATAATTGGGTTTAAACCTCTTACTAAATTGTGAATTTCTTTTGCAGTTTTAGTTTCCCAGCTTATTTTTGCCATCTCTTTAGAAAGCATTGGTGCTAAAGTAAAACCTTCTCCTTGTTTTTGCCTTGGTGCAGTTTTATTTTCTACTTGATTTAATGTTTTTACTAAAAGCTTTCCACCTATTTTACTTAATTTTTCCCAAAGTTCTCCTGTGGTTTCATCTTCACCTATAGTTACTTCTTCTTTTAAAATAATGTCACCAGTATCCATGCCAGCATCCATATACATTGTTGTAATACCTGTTTTAGTATCTCCATTTAAAACTGCCCATTGAATTGGTGCAGCCCCCCTATATTTAGGAAGTAGCGACCCATGTACATTAATTGAGCCTAATTTTGGAATTTCTAATAATTCTTGTGGCAAAATTTTTCCATACGCAACTACACAAATAACATCTGGGTTTAAACTTTTTATAGTATTTAAAAACTCTATGTTATTTTTTATCTTTTCAGGTTGATATATAGTAAAACCTTTTTGAGTAGCATATTCTTTTACAGGAGATGCTAACATTTTCATCCCTCTACCTTTTGGTTTATCTGGGTTTGTTACAACAGCTAAAATATTATGCCCAGCATTTACAATGCTTTCAAGAGATTCTTTTGCAAAATCTGGTGTTCCCATAAATACAATATTAAGCATTATATTCTCCTTTATAAATGTATTTAGGTTTTTAAATTATAGGTTTTACCCATAAACCTAATTTTCTTTTTTATTCTCGCTTTCAGGCTCTACATACTGTAAAGTTCCTGGAATAATTTTATCTACAAATAATATTCCTTCTAAATGATCTAATTCGTGTGATATTGCCTGTGCAAGTAAGCCCTCACCTTTTATTTTTATTTTTTTGCCATCTTCATTTAATGCTTCTATAGTTACTTCGGCGGGTCTTATAATTTTAGCAAATTGGTTTGGAAAACTTAAGCAACCTTCTTCTACCTCTTGCTGACCTTTTTGTTTTATAATTTTAGGGTTTACTAATTTTATAGGTCCTTTTTCATCATATAAGTCTATAACAACTAGCCTTTTCAAAAGCCCTATTTGTGGACCTGCTAGTCCAACCCCATTATAGTTATGCAATGTTTCTACCATGTCATCTAAAATTTGCCTTATTTTATCATCTACTACTTCTACTTCTTTTGATTTTTTTCTTAAAATTTCATCTCCATCTTCTCTTACTATTCTAATTGCCACTTTTAATCCCCCTTTTTAATACCAGTTTGTTGGGTTTAAATCAACAATAAGCCTGGTGTTGCCAGTTTTGCTTTCTCTTTCTGTGTTATATTCGTTTAACATATCATTTATTAATTTTATAATGTCATCATTATATTTACATTTTATAATAATACGATAACGATATTTATTTTTTATTTTGTCTATAGGTGCTGGCATTCCTTGATATAATATAATTCCCAGATTTTCTGTTAGTACTCTATTTTTTAGGTATTGATGCATTTTTTTTGTAATTTGCATTCCTTCTTTATTACTTTTTGATGTAATTCCAATTACTATTATATCGCAAAATGGCGGATATTTCAATTGCTTTCTAATCATAATTTCTGTATTATAAAACAAATTATAATCTTGTTTTTTAGAACATTCTACACTAAAGTTATCTGGGTTATATGTTTGTATTATTACTTTACCTTTGTTTTTCCCCCTTCCTGCCCTTCCTGCTACTTGGGTTAATAATTGAAATGTTATTTCACTTGACTTAAAATCGTCTATGTTTAAGCTACTATCTGCTGCAATTACGCCTACTAATGTAACATTTGGAAAGTGGTGCCCCTTTACTACCATTTGTGTTCCTATTAGAATGTCTATGTGATTATTTTTAAATTCATTTAATATTTCTTCATGTGAATTCTTTTTTGAAACAGTATCTATATCCATTCTTATAGTACTTGCTTCTGGAAAAAGTAAATGAATTTGTTCTTCTAATTTCTGTGTGCCTGCACCAAAGTGTTTTATGTTTTTGCTGTGACACTCTGGACATTCTTTTAAAAGTGGAATTTCGTATCCACAATAATGACATTTTAGTTTTTGCTCTTTTGCATGGTATGTTAAAGTAATATTACAGTTTTTACATTTTATTGTATTTCCACAGTCACGGCACATAAGAAATGTAGAAAAACCTCTATGGTTTAAAAACAAAATTGTTTGCTTTTTATTGCTTAAATTTTCTTTTAAGGCTTCATATAACTTACCACTAATCATGGACTTATTTCCTTGCTCTAGCTCTTGCCTTAAATCTACTATTTCTACGTTAGGTAGCATGCCATCATTTGCCCTTTTAGTTAGTTCAAGCAATGTAATTTTTCCTGTTTTAGCTTTATAATATGTACCTAAATCAGGTGTTGCGCTTCCTAAAACAACAGGAATATTTTTTTTGTTTGCTAAATATGTAGCTATTTCTTTAGTATGATACCTTGGTGGCATTTCTGATTTGTATGATGGGTCATGTTCCTCATCTATAATTATTATTCCCAAATTATTAATTGGTGCAAAAATAGCCGAGCGAGCACCTATTACAATTTTTGCTGTTCCGTTTTTTATTTTATTCCATTGGTCATAACGCTCTCCTACTGAAAGTTTGCTATGAAGGACTGCAATATTTTCTTCACCAAAGCGTGAAATAAACCTATCAACTGTTTGTGGTGTTAATGAAATTTCTGGTACTAACATTAAACTGCATTTGTTTTCATTTAAAACTTTTTCAATTAGTTGTAAATAAACTTCTGTTTTTCCGTGAGCCAGTAATACCAAATAGTAAAAACTCTGAATATAAATGATCATCTAGTGCATCACATACTGTATTATATGCATTAGACTGCTCTTCATTTAATTGTAATTTGGGGCTAGGTTTTATATTTTTATTTATAAATGGATTTCTATCAACTTGCTTTTCTATAATTTCTACATAACCATTTTTTTCTAATGTATTTACTACTGCTCTACTAACATCTGCAAATATTTCTAAATCAGAAAATAGTACCCCGTCATTTTCCATTAAAAACTTTAGGGCTCTAATTTGCTTATCTGATTTTATTTTTTTAGCATCTATTTGATCTTCTATTTCATCTGCATCTTTTTTTAAATATATAAATGAAGCATTTTTTTCTTTTACCCTATTTTCTATAACTTTAGTAGTAGTTCCTGGTGGAAGCATTAATTTTATACAGTCTGAAATATTGCAAAAATATCGTTTTGCCATCCATTTTGCAAGTAGAATAGAATCTTCTTCAATATAGCTTGTTTCATCTACTTTTACTATTTCTTTTAAGGTATAGTTAGAGTTTTCTTTAATGGCTAAAACAAAGCCTTCATCTAGGTTTTTACGATTACTAAATTGCACAAAAACTCTACTTCCAATTTTTACTTTGGAAGCTAAATTTTCTGGTATTTTATAGTCAAATACCCTATTTAATTGCTTGGCGTTGCTGTTTAAAATAATTTCTGCAACCATTATATAGCCTCTCTTCTATATAGCTTAATTTTCTTATGGTATAATATCAAAATTATGTGAAAAAATCAAGAATAAAAGAGAGATGCAAAAATATGAAAATTTGTAAAAAAATGAAACTTAAATTGCTTATCTATTGACACTTAAGGTTTAAGCTTGTAAAATATTAGTACAAAGTAACTTGAACTTGTTATATAGAAAAATCTTTTATTTTTTCTGTATAATATAAATAGTAATGATTGGAGGAATTTTTTTGAAAAAAGTATCAATAATTGTTCCATGCTATAATGAACAAGAAGCAATTCCATATTTTTATGACGAAATTGTAAAAATAGCTGATAATATGAAGAACAATGCTGTTTTTGAATTGATTTTTGTTAATGATGGTTCAAAAGACGAAACATTAAAAGTTTTAAGAGAATATAGTAAAAAAGATGAAAGAGCAAATTATATTTCTTTTTCTAGAAATTTTGGGAAAGAAGCTGCAATGCTTGCTGGTTTAAAAGAAGCAAGTGGTGATTATATTGCTATAATGGATGCAGACCTTCAAGACCCACCTTCACTTTTACCTCAAATGTTTGACCTTTTAGAAAGCGGTGAATATGACTGCATTGGTACAAGGCGTGTTACAAGAAAAGGTGAACCTAAAATTCGTTCTTTTTTTGCAAGATTATTTTATAAAATTATGAATAAAATTTCAGATACTGAATTAGTGGATGGTGCTAGAGATTTTAGATTAATGACTAGGCAAATGGTTGATGCTATATTAGAAATGAGCGAATATAATCGTTTTTCTAAAGGAATTTTTGGTTTTGTTGGATTTAATATTAAATGGCTTGAATATGAAAACATTGAAAGAGTAGCTGGACAAACCAAATGGTCTTTTAGGAAATTATTTTTATATGCATTAGATGGATTTACTGCTTTTTCTACTATGCCTTTAATTATTTCTACAATATTAGGTTTTGTATTTTGTTTTATTTCAGTTATATTATTAGTAGTTAGTTTAATAAATACATTTATTTTTACAAATATACCTTTGCTTTATATTACTTGCCTTATATTTTTTGTATCTGGCATTCAACTTGTATGTATTGGAATTGTTGGGCAATACCTTGCAAAAGCATATTTAGAAGTAAAACATAGACCTGTATATATTGTAAAAGAACGTAATGAAAAAGTAAAAACAAGTTTATAATAAGGAGTGTTATAAAAAATGGCAAACGTGTATGATACATTAGCTCAAAGGGGCTATATAGAACAAGTAACTCATGAAGAATTAAAAGATTTATTAGGAAAAGAAAAGGTTTCTTTTTATATTGGATTTGACCCTACTGCAGATAGTTTACATATTGGTCACTTTATTTCATTAATGGTTGCATCACATATGCAAAAAGCAGGTCATAAACCAATTTTATTAATTGGTGGTGGTACTGCTACTATTGGTGACCCAACTGGTAAAACAGATATGAGAAAAATGATGACTCGTGAAGAAATTGACCATAATGTAGAATGTTTTAAAAAGCAAATTTCTAAATTTTTAAGCTTTGAGGGTGAAAATGCAGCCATTATTGTTAATAATGCTGATTGGCTTTTAGATTTAAATTTTATTGAATTTATGCGTAACATTGGGTCTCTATTTTCAGTAAATAAAATGCTTACTGCTGAATGTTATAAACAAAGAATGGAACGAGGATTAACATTTTTTGAACTTGGTTATATGCTTATGCAGTCGTATGACTTTTTAAAGTTATATGAAGAATATGGTTGTAAGTTAGAACTTGGCGGAAATGATCAGTGGTCTAATATTTTAGGTGGTGTTGATTTAATTCGTAGAATTGGACATTCTGATTCTTTTGGTTTAACATTTAAACTTTTAACTACTAAAGAGGGTAAAAAAATGGGTAAGACTGAAAAAGGTGCATTATGGCTTGACCCTAGCAAAACTTCTCCTTATGAGTTTTATCAATACTGGAGAAATATTGCAGATGAAGATGTAAAAACAGTTTTATCTTTACTTACATTTTTACCTATGGATGAGGTAAATATGCTTTGCTCTTATCAAGATGAAAGAATAAATGATGCTAAAAAGAAAGCTGCCTTTGAAATTACAAAGCTAATTCATGGTGAAGAAGAAGCAATTAAGGCCGAGGAAGCTTCAAATGCATTGTTTGGTGGAAATGGTAGTTTAGAAAATATGCCTACTACTAAAATAGATGATGTAAATATTTCTATATTAGATGCAATGATTAAAATTGGTTTTGCTCCTTCTAAAGGTCAAGCCAGAACTTTAATTACACAAGGTGGTATTACTTTAAATGACGAAAAAATTACTGATACTAACTATCAATTGTGTGATAATGATTTTAGTAACGGTTATGCAATTTTAAAAAAAGGTAAAAAAGTATTTCACAAATTAATAAAATAAGAAAAGTGGCTTTAAGCCACTTTTTATTTTGTTAAAGAATTATTATATGTATCTACTGCTTCTTGAATTTCACCATCAAATGTAACTACTCCCTTTTCCATTACCAAACCTCTTTTACAAAATTCTTTTGCAACACCTGTAGCATGAGTAACAAATAATAAAGTTACATTTTCATTGTTAACAATTTCATTTACTTTTTTTATACATTTACGTTTAAATTCTTCATCTCCAACACTTAAAGCTTCATCTACAATTAAAATTTCTGGTTTTATATTTACATTTATTGAAAAGCCAAGCCTTGCTTTCATTCCACTAGAATATGTTCTAACAGGTTGATCTATATACTCTTCTAATTCTGCAAAATCAATAATTTCTTGTTCGACTTCTCGTATTTCACTGTCTCTTAATCCTAATAACTGCCCTTTTAAAAATATATTTTCCTTTCCAGTAAACTCTGGGTCAAAGCCAGAAGTAAGCTCTAATAAAGCACTTACTCTACCGTTTACGTCAATTTTTCCTTTAGTTGGAAAGCACACTCCTGTTATCATTTTAAGAATAGTTGATTTGCCTGCACCATTTCTTCCAAAAATAGCAACAGACTCACCCCTTTTTATTTCAAAAGAAACATCATTAACAGCCTTTTTTTCTTTATATTTAATTTTTTTACAAAATGTATATAAAAGCCTTTTTTTGTCATTCTTAAATAATTTATAAATTTTTGTTACATGATCAAACTTTATAACAATATCTTTTTTAGTTTCCACTTTTATCTCCTTTTAATTTAATACGTCTGGAACCTCTTTTCTCAATTTTTTATAAGCCCAAACAGCTATTATAAGCATTAAAATTGTAATAATTATAAAATATAACAGTCTTTTAGGTTGTTCCCAAAACCAAACTTTATTAATTAAGCAATTTCTAAATCCTGTTGTTAAATATGTAACTGGATTTAACATTAATAATTTTTTTAGCCATACAATACTAATAGTTTCTGGGTTCCATAAAATACCCGATATCCAAAACACTGCTGTAACCATTGATTTAACTAGATTTCCAAAATCTTTGCTCATGGTAGAAAGCAATGATGAAAATAAACTCCATATTGTAAATAAAATAAACATTAATAACATATAAAACGGCATTTGCAATATGTAAATTGTTGGCGGATAGCCCATTATTATAAAAATTAATATTACTATAATCATTAATATAATATGAATTATAAGTTTTGATAAACTAACAAATGTTGGAATGGTAGAAATGGGAAATTTCATTTTAGTTACTAAATAACTATATTTTCTAATTGTATCTGTTCCAGATGTTAGTATTTCGCTCATATAGAACCATGGCATAACACCTGCAATAAGCCATAAAAAGAACGGATATCCATTAACATCTTTTCCTGCTCTTAAACCTATTGTAAATGCAAACCAATAAACAAAAATTGTAACGGCTGGTTTTATAATAGCCCATGCCCATCCTAGTGCTGCCCCTCTATATGTTTTAACTAAATCAGCTTTTGCTAGTTTAAAAATTTGATGAATGTATGATACATGATCTTTGACTATTTCTAAAAAAGAATCTATCACTCTGTATGTCCTCCTCTTTTGCTCTTATTTGTTTTCTTTTCCTTTATTTTGCTCTTGTTTAGTAAGTGGTATTTGATTTAATCCATTTTGAGCTTCTTGTAAGCCCAACTCTCTTTTTATTTTAGTAGTAGAAATACCTTCTGTTCTATCTAAATATACTACCTCACAATAATCTTTTAAATAATCAAATCTATCGCTTCCAGCCCAGTCGCTTCCCATTACAACAACATCTACATCATATTTTTGAACATCTGCTATCTTTTGCTCCCAATTTTCTTCTGGAATAACTAAATCTACATATCTAATTGCCTCTAACATTTTTTTTCGTGTTTCATAATTATGATAAGCTTTCTTTCCCTTGGTTTCATTAAATTCATCTGTTGAAAGTGCAACAATTAAATAATCTCCTAGTGCTTTTGCCCTTTGAAGTAGCCTAATGTGTCCATAATGTAATAAATCATAGGTTCCATAAGTTAAAATTCTTCTCATTATTATTCACTCCTTTTCGTTTTAAATAAATTATAAAATTCTTTAATTGCCTCTTGATTATATTTTTCGTAATCAACATTCATTGGTTTTACTTTATTGTAATACAAAAGATCTAAACCTTGTTTTATTCCTTTGGTAGAATTTTCTACAAGTTGTCCATTATTCATTTGCATGAATTTTCGAGGCCCTGCTATATCTGTTGATACAACAGGTTTTCCAAGGACATCAGCTTCTATTATAACTAAACCAAAGCCTTCATATCTTGAAGGAAATATTAAATAATCGCATTTATTTAATACTGAATATGGATTATTCATAGACTTAATTAGTGCAACATTATTTTTACAATTTAACTTACTTAATTGTTTTAATAAATTTTTATATTCTTTTCCATAACCACCTATAACAACTAAATAAGTATCATCGTGAGATTTCCAAAATTCTTCAAAAGCATTTAATAACCTATCTAATCCCTTTTCTTTTGAAAATCTTCCGATAGCAATAAATTTTTTTAAATCTTGGTTGTTTAATATTTCTTCTAACTCTTCTTTAGTAATATTAGAAACTGTTTTCTCGTCAAGCTTTATGTTTTCTTTTGACATGTTTAAAACTCTTTTATAATCAAAAACATTATTGCATACATAAAATTTTTCTTTTACATCTAATATTTTCGAACTTTGTTCAATTAAGCCTTCTGATACTAATGCTATTTTATCATAATTTTCATAAGCATATTTGCAAGTATCAAGTTTTTGATTACCTTTTATAAATATTTCACTATACATATCACTATGTGCGTATATAACTCTATTAGCATCAAATAAACTAAATAATATAATTCTTTTATCTTCATACCCATTATATTGAATTACTGTATTAAACTTAATATCACAATATAATCTTTTAATTTCAAGCATATAGTCTTCTTTTATATTTTTTAATAATGTTTTAGTAGATATATAACCCTTTTCATATAAATAGCTAACAAATTTTCCCTTTATACTTGTATTCATCTTACCCATAATAGGAATATAGTTTGCACCATTTGGAAATTTTAATAGAGTTTCTTTGTTTCGCCTTACTTTTCTAGCAGGAAAAGTAAGATAATAATTTTTATCATTTAAGTCTATTTTTTCTAATAAATTTAAAAGGGCTGTAGTAATTCCATTTTTAGCCAAATTACCAGAATATATTAGTACATTTTCTTTATTATTGTTTGGTAAATCTATTATTTTCAAATTTGTTTTGTTATTAAATATCATAAGTTCACATATTTTTTTAGTTGCATTAATATTATCATAGTTACAAAATTTTTGTAAAAATTCAGAATCATCATATTTTTTTTCGGAATTAATTTCCTTAAATAAGTCATTTATACTTTCTACTTTTGGAAAAGGTAATTCGTCTAAACTAATATATAACCCCCTATCAGCTAGGTATTGCTCTTTATCATATGTAAATAATATTATTTTTTTCTTTGTTAGAGCATAATCAAAAAATACACTAGAATAATCTGTTATTAATATATCGCAACAGTTTAAAAACTCGTATGTTTCATATTGTTCTGGAAATGGTTTAATTTTTTTATAGTTACTGTAATCTACCATAGCCCTTTCAATAGGATGTAAATTTACATACATTACTTGATTTTCTGCTAATTTTTGCTCCATGCTATCTAAATGTTCTTTTAAACTAATTTGCTGTATATCTGTATCTTGGTTAGATGCTACTCCTCTCCAAGTTGGCATATATGCTATAACTTGTTTGTTTTTTAATTTATGTTTTTCTATAAGTTCTTGCTTTCTAGCATTGTCAAAAAAGGCAGTATTTCTAGGATACCCCTCAATTAAAGCTTTCGCTTTTGACAAATTTTCTATCATATAATCTTTAACTATATGATCCATTGTATATTCGTTTGGGTATAACAAATAGTCTGCAAGAATAAAGTTTCTTTGTGTGTTTCCTATATTGTGCATATCATTTTTTATTTTTTTGCCCAATGTTTTAAGTGGCGTTCCATGCCATGTATTTAAATAAACTTGTCCATCTTTTTTTATAAAAAAAGGTAAAAAAGTATTATCATTAATCAAATACTTTGCAGTAGCTATTGTTTTATAATATTTATCTGTATTAATGCAAACTGTTTTTACTCTGGTAAAATTATAATTTTTTAGTACGCTTTCTATCTTATTTTTTGATGGTTTATCTACTGTTAAATTAATTTTATATTGTGCATATAAATCATTGTTACATAATTCTTGTATAATATAAAATATATTACCATTAATTTCTCTTCCATGTTGCGACTCTAACAATATACTTTTTTCATCTAGTTTTAAATTTTTATAATATTTTATATAATTTTTTTGATTAATGATATAATTTAAATGTTTTTTAATTTTTTTGCAAATTTTCAACTGGTATACACTCCTCTACAACTCTTTTAGCTGCTTTTCCATCATCTAAATAGTTATATTTAGCATTAAATTTTTTATATTTATCATCATATTTGAAATTTTTTACTTCTCTTATAGCTGTAATTAAATCTTTTTCGGTTTTGGTTATCGTGCCTGGTAACTCTTCTATATCAATATAAAAGCCTCTTAAATCATCTTTGTATTTTTCAAAATCATACATATAAAAAATCATTGGTCTTTTTAAGTTAGCATAATCAAAAAATACGCTTGAATAATCCGTTACTAATATATCGCTTATTATGTATAATTCATTAATATCATCAACATCTGATACATCATATATAAAACCTGAATATTTTGCAAAATCAAAAGAATTTGCTACTAAATAGTGTGCTCTAAAAAGAATAATATATTCATTTTGTAATTCTTTTTGTAGCATATCAAAATCCACTTCAGTTTTATATGTATAACCTACCCCTGCCTGATGCTGATCGTCTCTCCATGTAGGAGCATATAAAATTACCTTTTTATTTTCTGGTAAATTTAATTTTTGTTTAACTCTTTTTATATCTTCGTCTTTATAATTGTACAAAAAGTCATTTCTAGGATAACCCTTTTCTATAACTTTATTTGTCATATTAGTTTTTGCTAAATTCCATGCAGATATAAACTTCTCACTTGCAAATTTTGAAGGAGATAATATATATTTGAATTTTTTAGCATCTATTTTATACTTTTCATGAATTTCGTCTTCTGAATTCATGGCATTATTTGTATCTTTTAAATCATAACCAAGCTTCTTAAGTGGAGTGCCATGCCAGCATTGTACATAAACTTGATCCTTTTTAGGATATATATGGTCACCTAATCTATAATTAAAAATCCAGTATTTTGAACTTGCAAGAGCTTTTTGATATTCGGCTCCAGTATATTTTATAACCGTAGTGTTTCTATTTTCCTCTAAATATTTATGTTTTTCTGGTTCTTTAAATGCCCATATATATTTAAAGTCCTTATACCTTTCATCTGATAGCATATATTCATAAATTGCTTTTGGACTACATGCATACGATTTTCCTTTAAAAGCGAAAAACATAACTTTTTTTTCGTCAGGTTTTATTCTAAAGGTTCTAATTTTGTATTTAATCATTCTTTTTACATATATAATTTTTCTTATTATTTTTCTAAAAAATACATTTTTCTTTAAGATATTAATTAGTTTTACTTTTAATGTATCGTTTGAACTACTCATATAATCCTCCATTAATTGTTAGTTTATAATTCCTTTAAATTAGAAATAATATAATTTGCAATTCTTTGTGCATTTTTTGTATCTGCTGTTTCTACATACTTTTCCTTAAATTTTCTTAAATCTTCATATTGATATTCTTTACTCTCAATAGCTTCTTTAAGATCTTTAATATCAAAGAAAGTACTATGTTGCAATTCGGCTTTTAAATTAATGTTAACTCCCCTATCTTCTTTATAGTCTTCTATATCATACAAATAAAAAAATAGCTTCTTCTCTAATACTGCAGCTTCAAATGCCACTGCCGAATAATCAGTTATAACATAATCGGCTATTTTTATTAAATCTTGAGTTTGATATTTAGAATCCACCAAAAATTTTTCATCTACTTTGGTTTCATCTAATGGATGTAATTTTATAATTAAATAATATCTATCATTATCAAATTGTTTTATTAATTCATTTATTGGAACTTTTTTATCTTTTCTAAAAGTTGGAACATATAGTATTTTTTCTTTTTCTTTTGCTAATTGATACTGCTTATAAAACTCTTCTACTTTTTTATTTATGCTAGTTCCTAATAAATAATCAATTCTTGGCATACCTAATTTTAGAATTTTATTTTCATCTATATTAAATGCTTCTTTATAAAACTTTTTAGTTGCATTGCTTGTACAAGTAACATTAGTATAATTTTTATGCATTTGCATAATTTTTGCTATTTCATAATTAGTGCCTTCTTTTTTGTTTAATACTTGATAGCCAAATTTTTTAATTGCTCCCATTGAATGCCATATTTGAATTATTTTTAAATTTTTTTTATGGTTAAGTACGCTAATTTGAATGCAGTACCCCTCTACTATTACAACATGAGATGTTGCAATATGATACAATGTTTTAATTATATAAAAACAATAACCTATTTTTTTTAATAATGAACTTGGTATTTTTTTGCATAGAACTACAATTTCTAGTTCTTTACTTTGTTTTTCTAACTCCTCTTTGAGCAATTTAAAATCTATATTAATGCTATTAGACTGCCTGCTTAACATGGTTATTTTATTCTTTTTCATAGGAAAAATTTTTATAACGAAATAAATTGCTTTTAATAAGTATTTTGAAAAATATAATATACAACTTAAGACAAATTTTTTCATTTTTCTTCCTTTTACTATTATACTTGTATAATATTATCATTAAAAAGCTTTTGTTGCAAGCTTTTTTACTATTATTTATATATTAAATTAGTGTTTAACATAAGTAAAAACACTTTCCTCATTTTATAATATAAGGAAAGTGTTTATTATTTATAAATTTAAGCTTTCTAAAAATAATGCTACACCATCTTCATTGTTAGACTTAATAATTTCATTTGCATATTTTTTAGCCTCACTTGTTGCATTTTCTACAGCCACACTGTGACCCACCACTTTAAACATTGATATATCATTATTGCAGTCGCCTATTGCAATTGTGTCTTTCAAATCAATTTTTTTAATATTGCAAAACTGCTTAATAGCATAGCCCTTGCTTACTTTCTCATCTGCAATATCGTAGTATATTGATCCAATTTTAGGATAATTTTTATCAAATAAGCTTCTGTGCTCATTTTTTATTTCTACATGTTCCACATTTTCAATTTCTTTTCTTAAATTTTTTATTTTATCAAAATCTTCATCAGAAATTGTACATTGAACTATATCATTTTTTTCTACAAAGGTTTCAATGCTTGTTTCTAGTTTTATTTCGTCGCTATCTAAATATTTAAATCGGTTTACTACTCTATCATCACCAGAATTCATAACAAACCTTGAGTTTGACTTTTCTGCTATTTTATATAATTTAATTACACTAGATTTTTTCATGCTTTCTTCATAAAGTTTTTCTTTAGTTTCATAATCATAAATTGCTCCACCATTTGATGTAATAATATACTTACTTGCAAAACAACTTCTACTAACTTCTTCTGTATATTTTCTAGGTCTTCCAGAGCATAAAATTATTAAGGTTCCCTTTTGGGTAATATTTTTTATACTTTGCACCGTCTTTATAGAAATTTGCCTTTTGCTATTTCTTAATGTTCCATCAATATCAATAAATATTGCTTTATACATACTTAATAGCTCCTTTTATTTTTTTATTTTATGCCCCTTATTTAATTCAAATGAATTGTATCATACTTATATTTTTATTTCAATAAATTAACATTTATTCTGCATATATATTTGAATCATATTATAAAGCTAAATGGTTAATTACAGTTCCATATATATAAAAACTTCCTATAATAAATATAATGCTATTTTTATAGTTTTGTTTTGCAAAGTCTATTGCACTGTTTAAATCCTTTGCATAAAGGTTCACATTATTTGTATATTTTTTTGCAGTTTCTATTAAATCTTCTTTTGCTACATACCTTTCGCTACTATTACCAGTTGTAAAAATAAAAACTGCTTCTTCGTCTTTTAAAATTTGCTTAAGCATTGAATTATAATCTTTTGTTTTCAAAATAGAAATAATATACACCTTTTTATCATTTTTATAATACATATTTATATTATTTATTAAATTTTCTATAGCAGGCTTATTATGAGCACCATCATAAATAATTGTTGGATTTGTGCTAATAGTTTCAAACCTTGCTTTATGTATTACTGTTTTTAAGCCTTCTCTTAATGCCTCATCTTTAATGTTATATGATTTACTTTTTAAAATTTCAGCACACTCTATGCACATAGCAGCATTATATATTTGCTTTTTTCCTTT
This sequence comes from uncultured Clostridia bacterium, assembly GCA_947623555.1. Lineage (GTDB taxonomy): Bacteria > Bacillota > Clostridia > TANB77 > CAG-508 > CAG-273. The sequence continues at coordinate 4,410 of CANQGW010000011.1, read as the reverse complement.
TAAGTTTATAGCTATTTGTTTATAATTTTTATAATCAAACTTTTGAAAGGCTTGATTATATGAATAATTTAGTATATTTTCATTTTCTATTAAATGCAAAGTATTGTGCTTATTAATGCACTCTTTTTCTATAACACCATTTACCTCTTCTTCTGCTTGTTTAACAAATACGGTATTTGAATTTTCTTTTATAATTCCAGCTTTTTGCTTTGCTATTTTTTCTAATGTATCACCTAAAATTTGAATATGGTCATAGCCTATGCTGGTTATTATTGAAACAATTGGCTTTACTATATTAGTGCAGTCATATAGTCCACCAAGACCTGTTTCTAATACTACAAAATCGCAATTATTTTGTGAAAAATATAGTATTGCCATTGTGGTTATTAATTCAAATAATGTTACTTTTGTATTATATAAATTATTATACTGGCTAATTTTAGGCTCTAGCTTGCTTATTAATTGCTCCATTTCTTCATCTGTTATATTTTTATTGCCTATACTTATTCTCTCATTATATTTTATTAAATGTGGGCTAATGAATTTTCCAACTTTATATCCTGCTTTTATTAATATGTTTGACATCATTTCTGTACAACTACCCTTGCCATTAGTTCCTGCAATATGTATTATTTTCAAGTTGTTTTCTGGATGATTAAATTCTTCCATCAAATATTCCATTGCCTTTAATGTTGGATTTTTTGTTCCCTTAAAAAAATTATCTAAATATTTTTCTACGTTCAAACTTCTATATCTCCTTTTTTACATCAAAAATAATCTTAAAACTATTTAAGATGAAGAACTGTAACACATTCAATATGTATCAGTGTTATACGGTTGCAGTGTTCTTTTAACCTCGATGTCATACCATAGCTATGTAACAAATAAAAAATATTTCTTAAAAATCTAAATTATAATATCTTTTTGAAACATCTAATCTTTATTTTCAGTTTCTAATAATAATTTATCAAAATCAGATTGATAAAATTTATCCTGTTTTACTCTATATTTTTCAAATTCAGTTAGTGCTTTTTCTTCAGCTATTTCGTGTGATATCTTTCCTGCATCTTTTAATATATCTCTATCATCTGCTAATAAATATTTATCTATTCTATTTGCCCAATCTTCCATAGTCATTGGAATATTTCTTTTTGCTCTACCTTCTGCTAAATCTAAAAAAGCATTTACTATTCTTTCTAAATCTTCTAATTCTTCTTTGTTTAAATAATTTTTAGCAATGACCACATCTGTTTCTAAAATTTTTCCATTCGGAGAATGTTTCCATGAAGTTAGTCCCATATGTTCTTTTTCACTATCTGCTCTATTATAAATAATTTCTGCAGCTGTTTGATGTGATACTGCATAATGCATTTTATTTTGCACTTTTTTAAAAAAATTAATTGTTATTGGAGATTTACTATCATAATCAATTGCTGTTGCATATATATCTGTTATTTTTTGATAAAATCTTCTTTCGCTTAATCGTATTTCTCTAATTTCTGCAAGTAATTCTTCAAAATAATCTTCATCAAAAAATGTTCCATTTTCCATTCTTTTTTTATCTATAATATAACCTTTTTTAGCAAATTGTTTTAATACATTTGTTGCCCATCTTCTAAATTGAATTGCTCTGTCTGAATTGACTCTGTATCCAACAGATATGACTGCATCTAAATTATAATACTTAACATTTCTCTTTACTTCTCTATTTCCTTCTTTTTGAACTACCGAGAATTCCTCGGTAGTTAATTTTGGGTCTAATTCAAAATCTTTATATATGTTCTTTAAATGTAATCCTACATTATCAGAAGTACAATTATACAATTCTCCCATGGCTTTTTGAGTTAGCCATAAATCTCCTTCTTCGAATCTAACTTCAATTCCTTTTTCTTTTTTTTGTTGTTCAAATATCAAAAATTCAGCAGAACTGCTTCTTATTATTAAATTTTTATTATTTTCTTTAATTTCTTTTTTCAAAAATTTTTCTCCTTTACTTATTCATAATATCTTTATCTATTATATAAATAATTACATTTTTTCTACATCCGAATATGAAATATATCCCCATCTTTTTGGTTTTATATTATATGCTAAATAATTACCTATCGCATTTCCTTTTATTGATGCTTTATTGAATTCTTCATTCATTTCATTCGATTCATATTTTAATAATTTTATTACATCATTCATTTTCTTCTCCTCTTATCAATTTATATCACATTTTACTAGAATTCTCAACCCACTTCACAAAATTTTGTTCAGTTTCCTATTTTTATCTCTTTCATAAGAAAAATATTGCCTAGTATTTATATTTTGCTTTAAAACTAACAATAATTATGCTAAATAGTTATTTGAAGATAAAAGATATAACTGCATAATACCCTATTGAATTTTCTTGATTTTCATAACTGATTATCTACCTTTTAAATTTTAAAAAATAAAGTGCTTTCACACTTTATTAAGATTGCTTCCTCTTTTTTTATTTTTTTAGTCGATGTCGTACCGTAAATATGATGTATGCTAAAAGTTTATTTTTTGTTGATTTTTCAAGACTTTGTCATATCTACCGTAAGACAACGATATTCTTCATAGTTATACCGTAGATATGTATATTGGGATTTCTTACTGCATCAACGATTATGTTATTTTTTTGCATTTTGTTTAATCATATCTACTACATCGAGTTGATTATTTTTTATATTTTTATTTGATTTTATTTTAATGTTTTTTCTTATTTTTTACTTTTTCCTATTTTTAACATTTTTCCTAAAATAATTCCCGTTATTGCTTTCTATCTATTATTTTAAATGTAGAACAGTAATACACTCAATATGCGGCGTAAAGCAAAACATATCTACAGGCTGTATTTTTTGTAGGTTATATTTTTCTTCTAATATTTTTAAATCTCTTACCATAGTTGCAGGGTTACAACTAATATATATTAGTTTTTTAGGTTCAACATTTAAAATATTTGAAATTGTAGTATTATCTAATCCTCTTCTTGGTGGGTCTACTAATATAACATCTGGCTTTCCACTTTTTTTTAAAACAGTTTCTAGTGTGTTTTCTACATCTCCACATAAAAATTCTATATTTTCTATATTATTTAATTTTGCATTTTCTTTTGCATCTTTTATAGCATCTTCTACAATTTCTATTCCATAAACTTTTTTAGCTTTGCTAGATGCGAAAATTCCAATAGTTCCAATTCCACAATATAAGTCTAATACAGTTTCATTACCTTGTAAATTTGCAAATTCTATTGCTTTATTATAAAGCACTTCTGTTTGAACTGGGTTTGTTTGGTAAAATGACATTGGAGATATTTTAAAAGTATAATCTCCTAATTTATCATATATATATCCATCTCCATATAAAGTTACGTTTTTGTTTCCTAATATTACATTTGTAACTTTACTATTTATGTTTTTAACTACTGTTTTTAATGTATATTGCTTTAATTTTGGATTAGTTTCAAATTCTTTTTTTATTTCTTCTACAAGTTCTTTTTCTTTTGGTAAACTTTCTCCATTATTTACTAATATACACATTACTTCTTTTGTTTTAAAGCCCATTCTTACAATAGCATGCCTTATATATCCGTTTTTTAGTGCTTTCATTATATACTTCGATATTATTTTTTATAATAAAATTTAAAATAGCTTTGGCTATTATTTGAGATTCTACACTTTGAATATAACAATTTTCTATTGGTATAATTTCGTGTGTTCTTTGCGCAAAAATTCCTATAATGCTGTTTCCATTTTTGTCTATTCCAACAGGATATTGTGCTTTATTACGATAATACATAGGGTTTTGCATACCTATTGTTTTTTCTACTTCTATTTTTTCTTCTAATGTTTTATTAACTAGATTTTGAACTGCTTGCCTTTTCATTTCTAACGTAGTTTCGTATTTAATATGCCTTAAACTACAGCCACCGCATCTTTTATATGTAATGCAGTCTGGTTCTTTTCTTGTTTTAGCTTTTTCAATTATTTCTATAATTTTTCCAAATGCATGTGAAGAAGTTACTTTTAAAATTAATATTTTACATTTTTCACCTTTAATAGCTCCAGAAATAAATATAGTATAACCATCTACTTTGGCAATACCTTCACCTTCAAAACCATTGTCTATAATATCAACAATATATTCTTTATTTTTTTCTACTGGTACTTTCATTTTTTCTTTCCATTCTTTTTTTATATAAAACTTTTTACTTCTTAAAAAGCACATAAATAGTATAACACAAATTTATCCATTTTAGAATATTTTTTAGAATTTACATAAATTAAAACTGCCAACATACTAATAATAGTACATTGACAGTGGGTTTGTCAAGACTGGTGTGTAAATTTTTTTCATTTATTTTTTCAGAAGTAGTATAGTAAAGATAATCTATGCTAC
>CANQGW010000010.1 GCA_947623555.1 uncultured Clostridia bacterium | reverse complement strand
AATCTTCTTTCATCTTCAGTTAGTAAACTATATTCTTTTTCTGTGATTTCTTGTTTTCGAGTTTGAATAGCAAAATAGGTCTGTGCAAGAGCAATAACTTTTTTTCTACTATCTCCATTTTGTGCTATTAAATAACAAGCATAACGAGTTAACTCATAATCAATTTGCTCTCTATAAGCTCCTGAACCAATTTGAACCATTTTATTGATATCAGTAAAATGGTCTATTAAACTAATATTGTTATATATTTTAAACATTTGTTTTTTAATGTCAAGCAAATTATATTATTTATTTTTAAAATATGCCACCATTGATTGCAAACTGAAAACAAAAAAATATCATACTTTTTTCATAATGATATTTTTATTTATTTGTTTTATAAAATTCAAACCGGTAAATTAATGGTGCCTTAACAATGGACGTATGCGAAAAATGTCAAGCTCAAAAGCACCTTGTTATCCGTTTCAAAATTAGTTATAGCAATAGATCTAGATTAGAACCATTAATTGGTCCAGCAACTCCTCCACTGCCTTCTTGCCAACATATTTCAAAATTTGCATTAGCATCGAATTTTTCATGTATCTTCTCTTTATTAAATTCAATATTTTTTAATTTTAAATATGCAATTTTATATATTTCAGTATAATAGTCTTCTACAATCATTATTCCTCTTTTCTGGTTCCATACTGTGTAACAACTATTATTGCTTCTCTTCAAATTCTTCTTTTTGTTTTTCTATTTCTCTTGCTAGTTCTTCTTCAGTTGGTAAGTATAATTGATATTTTGAGGCAAATAAATTCTTATTATCATTAAGCACAGAATATTTTACTATTGTATCTTTTTTATCAGAGCATAATATAATTCCTATTGTCGGATTATCATCTTCTGTTTTTATCTCATTATCAAAATATCTTACATAGAAATCCATTTGTCCAATGTCTTGATGTGTTAGTTTGTCTAATTTTAAGTCAATTAAAACAAAGCATTTTAATACATAATTATAAAATACCAAATCTATATAAAAATTCTCTCCATCAACATCAATTCTTCTTTGTCTTGATACAAATGAAAAGCCTCGACCAAGTTCCAACAAAAATTCAGAAATATGTTCAAGCAGGTTAGATTCTAAATCTTTTTCTAGAAATCTTCTATCTTTAATATCTAAAAATTCTAAAACATACGGATCTTTAATGAAATCTTGCACTTTTTCTTTTTTCTCTAAAAGATTTATTTCATTTTTTACTTCTTCCTTATGTTCTTCACTTGTTGATAAAAGTCTTTCATAGTAAAAACTATTTATTTGTCTTTCTAATTGTCTGACGCTCCAGTTAGATTTTATTGATTCTTCTAAATAAAAATTTCTTTTAGCCTCATTATCTATTTTCATTATTAAACGATTATGGCTCCAGCTTAATTGGTTACACAGTGTGTAACCACCTTTATAAGTTAAATAAAATTTTTTCATTAATTTTAAATTAGGCACACTATAACCTTCTCCAAATTCTCGTGTTAACTTTTCTGAAAAAGATTTTAATATTTTATTTTGAGAAGCTTCTAAATGATATTCTTCAATTAATTCATTAATCGTAGAACCTATGGCATAATATAATTCTACCATTTCATAATTTATATTTTTAACAACATTTTGTTTTGTCTTTAAAATCAATGCATTTATTCTATTATAATAATTTCCAAAAACTTTATCATCTTGTTTTATTATATCTACCATAATATAATCATCTCCTCTTGAACTTAATTTACTAAACTCAAATCCCCATGTATTACTATTGAAGAAAATCCTGATATTTCATCATAAAGCATTCCTTCTGGAATATCGTTATATAAATATATCTTCTTTTTCTTCATAAATGCCTCATAAATTTCTATAAATGTTGCACCGCCAATATAATTTTTCTTTCCGTTCTTATCAAAATTTAAAGTTAAAACCGCATCCATAGTTGCAATTCTTTCTTCACTCATTTTAAACATTCTTGCTTTAAATTCTGCATGCTCTTTTTGACCTAAATCCCAACTATTACTCACTTTACTAATTTTTTATATTTTATAAGATTTTTAAGACTTTATACAGTATTTTTCGTATTTTTTCCCTAATGTTATTGTACTTTCATTTTGTAAACATGTAATTGGCAATAAGTACATGGACATATCTTCAGTAACTACAAATAATAAATCTACATTTGTTTTTATTACTGTTTTATAGGTTTTTCCACAACTACCACCACAGCTTTTGAGCGCAAGTTGATAATTTCCATATTTTGTTTTACAACCTGTTGCTTTAACTTGAACACTTTGAAAAATATTGTCTTTCTCTATAATTAAGTCATAGTCTTGCGTATCATTCAATGGAATAGACACAGTATAGCCACTAGTAGAAAAGTAAGCTATTGCTATACCAAGTCCGGAATTACCTTTTTGTTTGTTTGTAGAAAATTCCATAATTTTCTCCTCTTCTACGAATTTTTGTTTGTGTATTTTGTATTTTTTAAAGTAAGCAACAATGCTTACTTATTTTGGTGGGCAGGGATGGATTCGAACCATCGTACTCGTACGAGAACAGATTTCTTACTACTATAGTTTTCACTACCATTTTCATGTTTGTAGTCTGGACTTTCTCTTTATCTTATAAAAGATACTAGGTATAAAGTCTCTACACTCAAAGTTTATTTTAAAATAATTAAAACTTTTAGCTCGGGATTATCATCAGCTTTTATTACTGTTAAGACTTCCCCGAATTAGCCTAGTTATTCACCATATGATTACTCATATGGGCTGCAATTTGTGATTTTTTGATTTTAAAATCAAAGCTTACAGTCTGCCGCCTTTAGCCACTCGGCCACCTACCCATATATTAATATTATTTTCACAAAGATTTAAAGTTATACTTAAATAAAAATTAAATCTTTTAAATAAATTGGTGCGCCATCAAGGATTCGAACCTTGGACCCACCGGTTATGAGCCGGTTGCTCTGACCAACTGAGCTAATGGCGCATTTTCCATGCAGATTTAAGTATAAATCATTTTGTTAAAAAAGTCAATACTTGTACTATAATTATTATAAAATATTTTCTAACAACTATAATATCATTATAAGTATAGTTTTTATACATTAACCAAACTTTATTAAACAATAAAATTTAAACAAAAATAACCGTCGCTCGAATTTTAATAAATACGCCGACGGTTATTTTTTTAACTAATTTTGATTTTGTTCTCCTCTTCCTTCTGGAAGTGCTGGTACTTGAAGTACTACTTTTATTTTTAATGCATAGCTAATTGCTCTAACAATTTTACTATTTTTAATTCTTTGCCATAATGAAGGTTTTACCTCTACTCTTGTTTGTTCAAAGTATTGTTTATCTTCAACTGGTGCTACTTCTTCTACTGTAGATACTTGCTCTTCTTCATCTTCTTGTGGAGCAGGAATTAGTTTTAATGCATCTGCTACTTCAATTCCTATATAACTTAATGCTTTTGATCTATCTTCTATTCTTTCCATATCTATTTCAATATGTAAGTTAGACTCTAAATTAGCAATTCTTGCATTGATTAGTTTAACGGCGTCTTGATAATTTTGTGATTTATCTGATTTTGTTCTTCCTATTAGTCCTAATGTATCTATAATGTCTTCCGGAAAGTTTGCTGATGCTTCTTTAACAGTTTGTTTCCAGTTGTCTTCTTTATTTTGTACTACTTCTAATATATCTTTTAATTCACTTGCTAATGATATATTCTTTTCTCTTTGGCGTATTAATTCTTCTATTCTTTTTGTATTCTCTTCAAATTGGTTTGTTGCATATTCTACTAAACCATACGCAGCTTTATATACACTTTTTGGAAAGTTTTTCTTTTTTGGATACTCAATTAGATAAGTTTTTATAGATTCTATTAAATCTTTGAAGAATGCATCTTCTTCTAATTGAATTATTTGCTTTTTACTATTTGGATTTATTAACTTTTGTACCTTGTCAATATTTGATAAAATTTTTTCTTCCGTGATTACCATTCTCACGTTTACTATGCCAGATCTAGACATTGTAAACCTTCCCTCCTTTGTCCTATGCTACATTTTCCTTTAAATTTTGATAATATTATACAGCTTTTTCCAGAAAACTACAATAGGATTTCTCCTTTTTTATTTTTACATTTCTGTAACAATTTTATTACAACATTTTTACAAAGTCAAGAATATTTTGTAACTATTTGTCTTTTTTTATGAGGTTTTTTTGAAAATGAATTTTGCCTTTAACTTCGCATTTTGCGTAGATTTTCCTGATTTATATAGTTATTTTTTGCTTAATTCGGCATAACGTTTAATTTTCATTGTAGTAGTTTTTTCAAATTCATTATGTTTTATTTCTAAATTTTTTATTGCTTTATATGAAGTTAATTTTTTGTTTATTTCTTTAATTTTTCCCCATATAATATCTCTAACTTGCTCTTCAGTTAAATTACTTCCGTATTTTGCTTGTAGTTCTTCTTCATTTGGTATTACTCTTACAGAAATAATTAATTCTTTACTTTCTTTGTTTTGAGTATCTTCTTTTCCGTATACCATACACTCTTTAATTTCTGCAACTTGTGATAATAATAACTCTATTTCTTCTGGATAAATATTTTTACCATTTTGTGTTACTATTACATTTTTGCTTCTGCCTGTTATATATAAGAAACCATCTTTATCTAAATATCCAATATCTCCTGAACGGAACCATCTTTCACCGTTTTCCTCTTCTATTACTTCATTTGTTGCTTCTTCATCTTCATAATAACCAAGCATTAACGTAGGAGACTTAATAAGTACTTCTCCTTCTCCATTTTCATTTGGTGAATCTATTTTTAATTGTGCTGTAAATACTGCTTTTCCAGCAGAACCTACTTTAGGCTGAAATTCTGGTGTTAGAGCAGCTATTGGTGCTGTTTCTGTTAAACCATAACCTTGCAAAAATGCTATTCCTATATCTTCTACCCATTTTCCAATTTTAGCATCTATTGGAGCTGCAGCAGATACAATAATTCTTAATTTTCCGCCTAAATTTTCATGTATTTCTGCAAAAACTTTACGTTTAATATCTACACCCACTGCTTTTAAAGCATTTGTTACATGTATCATAGAGTTTACTAGTGTGTCTTTTTTGCTTTTTTTAATATTTGCATTTATTTTTTTGTACAAATTTTCAATTAATAGTGGAACTGCTAACATACAAGTTGGTTTTGTTTCTTGCAGATTTGGTACAATGTGTTTTAATCCTTGGCAAACTGCTATTGAAGATCCACATGCAAGAGGTAATAAAAAGCCTATTGTTGACTCATAAGTGTGATGCAAAGGTAATACTGAAAAGAACCTATCTTCTGGATATAGCTTTACATAGGCAGAAACAGCATTTATGTTTTCTGCTAAATTACGGCTAGATAGCATAACTCCTTTTGCACTTGATGTTGTTCCTGATGTAAATAAAAGTACTTTAAATTCGTCTGGAATAACCCTAATTCTAGAATATGCATCATCACCATTTTTTACTAATGCTTTTCCTTCTTGAATTAAGTAGTTCATTCCTACATTTTTTCCATCTATTCCATCATCTGAATACATTTTTATAAAATATTTTACATTTGGAATGTTTGGCAAAACTTTTTTTACAGAGTCTTCTTTTCTTGTAGAATATATTACAACATCTGCTTTTGACCTTTTTATTACATTTTCTAGTTCATTATCTGGAAGTTCTTTATCTGTTGGAATTGCAATTCCGTTTCCACAAAGAACTGTCATATATGATACATACCAGTCATATGTAGTTTCACTTAAAATAACTATTCTTGGGTTTTCACCTAAACTCAACTTTCTCATTAAGCTTGTTCCAAATGCTATTACATCTTCTTTAAATTGACTATATTTTATTTCTGTGTACTTTCCTTTTTGGTCAAACTTTTCTACAATAAATTCTTTATCTGCATATTTTTTTGTACATTGATAAAAGACCTCTTGCATTGTTTCATAAGTGGTTGGAGTATAATTTTTTATTTCTTTTTTAGTTTCTTCTTCGTGTGCTTTTTTTATTGCCTCATAGTCAACATTTACTTCGTCTATTTGTGATAATTCTTTCATTTTAAATTTTGGGAATTTAAAATTTGGTACTTTAAAATCTCTTAAACCTCTCATTTAATGTTCTCCTAACTTTATATTTTTTTTAGCTTTCTTATAAATGATTTTTCTATTTCTCTGTCTAATGTCATTACATCTATTTCTTCATCATGATGCCTCATTTTATATATTAAGCTTGAACATGTAAAACCAAAAATACCAGATGCAATTACATTTGGGTCAGCATCTACAATTTCCCCTTTTTCAATTCCATCTTTTACAATTTCTTCTATCATTTGTATATATTCAAATACATAGTTTTTACACATTTGACTTCTTGGGTCTGTGCCCCATATTTGACTTAAAATAATAGTCATAAAGTTTTCATATTTTACTAATATTTTTATTTGTATTAAAACTATTGCCCTTATTTTATCTATAGAATTTTCTAGTTTGTCTGTTTTAATTGCAATACTATTTTTTAATAATTTTACGCCCTCTTCTATTAAGAAATTAAAAATTTCTTCTTTGCTTGAAAAGTGGTAATAAAGTGTTCCTTTTGCTACACCTACTGTTGCTGTGATTTCTTCAATACTAGTAGCATCATAGCCCTTTTCTGCAAATAATTTCATAGAGGTTTCAAATATTTTTCTTTTTGTTTTATTCATATATTTTCACCTTATATGTTTTAAAATACTATTTTATTATATAATTTTATGCTTAATTATGCAAGATAAAATTAAAATCTGACTTGTTGTTCAAATTTTCAAAAATAACTTTTAAATAAAAGTAAAAATGGTTTAAATATTAATATTTAAACCATTTTTAAGAGAATTATTTATCTTCTCTTTTTAGCATCTAACACATCTAAATTGTCTAATGCTTTTCCAGTTCCTAGAGCAACACATGAAATTGCATCTTGCGCTATCATTACATTAATACCGGTTTTTTCTTGCAAAAGTTTATCTAAACCATCTATTAAGCAACCTCCGCCAGTCATGTAAATTCCTCTATCACTAATATCTGCTGCAAGTTCTGGTGGTGTTTTTTCTAAAACACTATGTACAGCATCTATCACCTGCATTGCAGGTTCTGTTAAAGCTTCTAGCATTTCACTAGAATGAACTGTTATTGTTTTTGGAAGACCTGTTGCCAAATCTCTTCCTCTAATATCCATTTCCATATCTTGAATTTTTGGATATACACATCCTATATTTATTTTTAAATCTTCTGCTGTTCTTTCTCCTATAATTACATTATATTTTTTCTTAATATATCTTACAATTGCCTCATCAAATTTGTCGCCTGCTACTTTAAGTGAAGAACTAACTACAGAACCTCCTAAAGAAATTACTGCAATATCTGTTGTTCCTCCACCAATATCTACTACCATATTGCCACATGGTCTAGATATATCAAGCCCTGCACCAATTGCGGCAGCAATTGGTTCTTCTATTAAATATACCTTTCTTGCCCCAGCTTGTGATGCAGCATCTATTACTGCTTTTTTTTCTACTTCTGTTACTTTTGAAGGAATACATATCATAATTCTTGGTGCAAATATAAATTTTCCACAAACACGATTAATAAAATATTTAAGCATTTTCTCTGTAACAGTATAACTTGAAATAACTCCATCTCTTAATGGTCTGGTTGCTACAATATTTCCTGGTGTTCTTCCAAGCATTCTTCTTGCTTCTTTTCCAACTGCCAATACTTCGCCAGTATTGTTATCTACTGCAACAACAGAAGGCTCTCTTAATACAATACCTTTTCCTTTTACATAAGCAATAACTGTGGCTGTACCCAAGTCAATACCTATATCTTGTCCATACTTAAACATCTTCATCTTCCTTTCAGAATATTGTGTTTCATTTTTATTACAATTATGTTACAATTATATTACAAGTAATAAAAAATATCAATGCCTTTTTTCATTTTTTCACATAAACCTAAAAAAATAGAATAGAAATATAACTTCCTATTCTATTTTTTCCATTTTTTGCTTTATTTATACTATTATTTAGAAAAATAAATATGCATATATAATACTTCCAAATATGCCAGTTGTACCGATTACTGGGTTTACCTCTAGCTCTTCTGCTGTAGCATTTTGGGCTTGTGATTCTTCTACTATATTAATTTTTACTTTTGATACATTATCATAACGAAAACCTAATTCGTAATTTTTCTCTTCGTCTTTGGCTAACTTATCTATTTTAATATATTTAGTTCCTGCATTGGTGTTTAAAGCTGTATAGAAGTCAAACTTCATATATTTATTTACTATGTCTTCATTTGTATTGTTTTTAATAGTTCCCTTAACATTGCCATTTGCATTAGATGCTTCTGCTAATGTTACTGTTATTTCTGGGCTAGATACTTGCACTTCATAGCTTTCCATTGGTTTATATGATGACTTATTATATAAGTATATCATTACATCTGAAAAAATGAAGAATGCAATAAATATTAGAAAATAACATAAGAATACTTTCATTCTAGGTCTACTATCATACATCCACCTATCCAAGTAAGCCATAAAAAACCTCCATTTTATTATTTTTTATATTTTTCTAAATACCCCTGCTACTTTTCCTAGTATTTCACAGTTTGGAACAATAATTGGTTCCATTGTACTGTTTTGAGGTTGCAATCTTATGTGATCTTTTTCTTTATAAAAAGTTTTAACTGTTGCCTCTTCTCCAATTAATGCAACTACTATTTCACCATTGCTTGCTGTATTTTGTTTTTTTACTAAAATATAATCTCCATTTAATATTCCTGCTTCTATCATGCTTTCGCCACGAACTGTAAGCATAAAGCTTTCACTATTTCCAACAAAGTCAATTGGAATTGGAAAAGTATCTGTAATATTTTCTACTGCTAAAATTGGTTCACCTGCTGTAATTTTTCCTATAACAGGAACCTCTACCATTTCTTTACCTGTATAGTAGTTTTTGTTTTCTTTGTTTTTATTAATTGGTTCTCCGTTTCCACCTTTTAATAAACGTAATGTTCTACCTTTTTGGTCTTCCTTTTTAATGTAACCTTTTTCAGAAAGTTTTGCTAGGTAGCCATGAACAGTAGCTGTTGATTTTAAACCAACTGCTTTTCCTATTTCTCTAACTGATGGTGCATAACCTTTTTCTTCAACTTGCTTTTCAATAAATTTTAAAATTGCCTTTTCCCTTTTGTTAATAGACATTGGATCCTTTTTTCTAGTCAAAATACATCACTCCTTATTATAATTTACAATGGTTTCCACATTAGGTTAATATAACCATTTTTTATTTCCTATAATATAATAACATACAAACAAAAAAATGTCAAACAAATATTTGACATTTTATTATATTATTTTAAAATAAAGATTCCTACCTTATATATAGGAATCTTTATACATTTATGCTGTTTCGCTTTTTTTAGTAGTAGTTTGCCTTTTGGTTCTTACCGTTTTTTTAGTTGGCAATTCTCTATTATTGTTAATTATAATGTTAGGTGCTTCTCCATTTTCTACAGTTGCTTTTGTAATAATGCATTTTTCTATTTTAGGGTTTGATGGTATTTCAAACATAATGTCCCTCATAATATCTTCTATAATAGAACGCAAGCCCCTTGCACCTGTTTTTCTTTCTATTGCTTTATCTACTATTTGCTCTAATGCTTCTTTTTCAAATTCTAGCTCTACATTATCTAACTCAAATAGTTTTTGATATTGTTTAACTAATGCATTTTTTGGCTTTGTTACAATGTCTATTAAGGCATTTCTATCTAATTCACGTAAAGTTGCTATAATTGGAAGTCTACCAACAAACTCTGGAATTAAACCAAATTTTAGTAAGTCTTGTGGTAATAATTGTTCAAATACTTTGTATTTGTTAATATCTTTGTTACTTTCAATTTGTGCACCAAAACCAATAGATTTTTTTCCAATTCTATCTTTTACAATTTTTTCTAATCCTTCAAATGCACCGCCACATATAAATAAAATATTTTCTGTGTTAATTTGTATAAATTCTTGATGTGGATGTTTTCTTCCACCTTGTGGTGGAACAGATGCTGTGGTTCCTTCTATAATTTTAAGTAATGCTTGTTGTACACCTTCACCACTAACATCTCTTGTAATAGATGGATTTTCAGATTTTCTAGATATTTTATCTATTTCATCTATATATATTATTCCTTTTTCTGCTTTTTCTACATCATAGTCTGCAGCTTGAATTAATTTAAGCAAAATATTTTCTACATCTTCACCTACATAACCTGCTTCTGTTAATGTTGTAGCATCTGCAATTGCAAAAGGAACTTTTAATATTCTAGCAAGTGTTTGTGCAAGTAATGTTTTACCACATCCTGTTGGACCTAATAATAGTACATTACTTTTTTGTATTTCTACATCATCATCTTTTTCAGTTTTATTATTAATTCTTTTATAATGGTTATATACCGCAACAGATAAAGTTTTTTTAGCTTCGTCTTGACCTATTACATAAGAATCTAAAATTTGTTTAATTTCTGCTGGAGTAGGTAACTTTTCTTCTGTACTTGTAGTATAAGTAATTTGTGTATCTTCGTAAAGTTCGTCTTCTAATATGTTGTTACATACTTTAATACATTCATCACAAATATAAACACCTGGGCCTGCTATTATTCTGCTAACTGCATCTTGTGATTTCCCACAAAAAGAGCATTTTACTCCCTTTATTTTACTATTTGCCATTAATTATACTCCTTATATTTATTTTTATTTTAAGCTCTTTTTTCCATAATACCATCAATAAGTCCATATTTTAATGCTTCTTCTGCTGTCATATAATTGTCTCTTTCTGTATCATGATTAATAACTTCTAATGGTTGACCTGTTCTTTCGCTTAAAAATTTGTTTAATTTTTCTCTTGTTTTTACCATGTGGTCTGCATGTATTTTAATTTCTGTTGTTTGACCTGCAATTCCATTTCCACCAATTAGTGGTTGGTGAATTAAAATTTCGGCATTTGGTGTAGCATACCTTTTGCCTTTTTCACCTGCTGCTAAAAGTACAGCTCCCATGCTAGCTGCCATTCCTACACATATTGTAGATACTGGGCATTTAATATAATTCATTGTGTCTACAATTCCCATTCCGTCTGTAATAGAACCCCCTGGGCTGTTAATATATAAATGAATTTCTTTATCTGGGTCTTCTGATTCTAGAAATAATAATTGTGCAATTACTAAACTTGCAGAGGTTGGATTAACATCTTCTCCTAAAAATATAATTCTGTCTTTTAATAATCTTGAGAAAATATCGTATGATCTTTCACCTTTTGCAGTTTGTTCAATAACATAAGGTACTAAACTATTTTTTTCTTTCATTCATATCCCTCCATATTTACTAACATATTTTTATTCACAATATTTTTGCTTGTGATTATTTTTGCTTTACTTTTTAATTTTGTATATAAATTTTATATTCTATACAATTATTTTTTTAATTTTGCATTATCTACTATAAATGCAATTGCTTTTTCAACTTTTAAGTTTTCTGTTATATAATCTTTTAAATATGTATTATTTAAAGCTTCTTCTTCTTTTTGACCATAATTTTTAGCCATTTCTTTAAGCTTTTCTTCTACTTCTTTTTCTTCTGGCTTAAGGTCTTCTGCTTTTATAACAGCTTCTAATACTAATCTAGATTTTACAGTTTTTTCAGCTTGCTCTTTCATTTCGTCTCTAACTACTGTTTCTGTTTTGCCAGATAATGCATAATATTGCTCAAGTGTTAAACCTTGATATTTTAGCCTTTGTTCTACGTCTTTTACCATATTGTCAACTTCTGTTTCTATCATTCCTGATGGAATATCTATTTTAACATCATCACAAACAGCTTTTATAGCATTTTCTTCAGTTTCATATTTTGCTTTTTCATCATTTTCTTTTTGCATTTTTTCTTTAATGCTATTTTTTAAATCTTTTAAATTATCAAATTCGCTAACATCTTTTGCAAATTCATCATCTATTTTTGGAAGTTCTTTTTTCTTTATTTCATGTACTTTAACTTTAAATACAGCTGGCTTTCCTGCTAAATCTTTTGAGAAATAGTCTTCTGGGAATGTAACTGTAATGTCTTTTTCTTCTTCTTTATCCATTCCAATAACTTGGTCTTCAAATCCAGGAATAAAAGTGTTGCTACCTATTTCTAGTTCGTGGTTTTGTGCTTTTCCACCTTCAAAAGGAACACCATCAATAGAACCTTCAAAATCAATAACAGCAATGTCTCCCTTTTCTACTTTTCTATCCTCAATTGTTATTAGCCTTGCATTATGCTCTGCCATGTGGTTTAGTTCATGTTCTATGTCTTCATCAGATACAGTATACCCTACTTTTTTTAATTCTATACCTTTATATTTTCCTAATGTTACTTCTGGTTTTACTTGTACTACTGCTGTAAATATTAAGTTTTTTCCTTTTTCCATTTGAGTAATGTCTATATCTGGTCTACTAACTGCTTGTATATTATTTTCTTTAATAGCTTCATCGTAAATTTCTGGTACTAATTCGTTAAAAGTATCTTCATAAAAAATTTCACTACCATAACGTTTTTCTACCATGTTCATTGGTGCTTTTCCTTTTCTAAAGCCAGGAATTGTAAAGTATTTTGCTGTTTTTGCATATACTTTTTTCATAGCCTCTTCAAATTTTTCAGCTTCAATTTCAAAGCTTAATTTTACTTCATTTTTGTTTTTTGTATTTTCTACTTTTACGCTCATTTTAACTTGTATGTTAGCTTGTTTAATAAACTAACATCTCTCCCTCCTTAATTTTTTTATTCACTATTTTTAAGCTTTTATATTATATCACATTTTTCATATATTGCAAGTCCTTCCGCCTAGTAAGCATTAATTTATTTTCATTAATTCAAAATTTAAATAATCTGCACTTATTAAATTAAATTGTATTCCATCTACTAAACCTTCTACAGCATCTGCTTGTGATGTACCATGTAAATGACCATAATAGCATCTTTTTATATTGTATTTATTCATAAGTTTAACAAAATTTAAATTTGTATTTCCATGTGTAATTGGTGGATAATGCATAAAACATATAATTTCTTTTTCATCTCCATATTTGTTTATGCCGTCTTGTATTGAAAGTTCTAGCCTTATTGCTTCTCTATTTAGCATTTTAGTATCGTTACTTTCTGCTATGTTCCACCCTCTAGTTCCTACTATTATTTTATTCTCAACTAAATAGCTATTGTTATATAAAAAATCTATATTTTCAAAATTATTCTCCTTCAAATATTTTTTCATGTTGGTAACTGTAGTCCACCAATAATCGTGGTTCCCTTTTAATAAAATTTTTTTACCCGTCAAAGAATTTAAGTATTCAAAATCTTTATATGTATCTTCTAAATATGTTGCCCACGAAAAATCACCTGGTAATATAACTGTATCATCAGGCTTTATAGTTTTTTTCCAATTTTCTTTTATTTTTTCTTCATGGTTTGCCCAGTTTTCACCAAATATGCTCATTGGCTTTGGCTGTGCAAATGAAAGATGCAAATCTGCTAATGCATATATTGCCAAATACTTTCACCTCATTTTATTAATCATTTATTTTTAAGTTTGGTATAGCATTTAAATTTAAATCTGCCTTTTTGCCTTCTAAAAATTCATAATATCCGCTTGCTGCGATCATTGCTGCATTATCTGTACAAAGCACTGGTTCTGGATAATATATTTTATATCCCTCATTTTCTAATTTTAAAAATTCGCTTCGTATATATGAATTGCTTGAAACCCCACCTGCTAAAGCAATTGTATTAAGATTTAGCTTTTTAGCAGCCTTTATTGTGTTTTTGATTAATTCTTCTGTAATTGTTTTTTCAAAACTGCAACATAAGTCTGGTTTATTTATTTCTGGGTTTTTGTGATGAAGGTTAATTACTGCTGTTTTTATTCCACTAAAGCTAAAGTCTAAATTATCAAATTGTGTTTTTGGAAGTTCTATTACTGGCTTTCCTTCTTTTGCGAGTTTATCAACCTTTGGCCCACCTGGGTAGCCAAGACCAATTACCCTTGCCACTTTATCAAATGCTTCTCCTATTGCATCATCTCTGGTTTTGCCCAATATATCAAATGTAGTATATGTTTTAATATGTACCAAATGAGTATGCCCACCTGAAATAACTAGGCATAAAAACGGTGGCTTTAAGTCTTTATGTGAAATATAGTTTGCTGCAATATGCCCATGAATATGGTTTGTAGGTGTTAATGGAATGTTTAATGAATAACTTAATGCTTTTGCATAAGAAACCCCTACAAGTAAAGCGCCTACTAATCCTGGGCCATAAGTACAGGCAATGTTATTTATTTCATTCATTTTTATACCAGCTATTTTTATGGCATCTTGCACTACGGTTGAAATTGCCTCTACATGGTTTCTAGAAGCAATTTCTGGCACAACTCCGCCAAATTGTTTATGTATATCTATTTGAGAATGAATGACATTAGAAAGAACTTCCCTTCCATTTTTTACAATGGAAGCAGAAGTTTCATCACAACTTGATTCAATTCCTAACGTATATATATCTTTCATAATTTATCTTTCTTTTTTTAATTTTAAACAAATAGTGAAAATACACTACCTACTAAAGCACCTATTCCGTTTGTTATAGCATTTATTATAGGTGAAATAATCATACTTGATATTGGTGTAATCCATATTACTATAAAAATTATATAAAATAAATTTGTATGGTTTTCAAACCATCTTTTTGCATTATATGGCAAAAATGCCATTAATATTTTTGAGCCATCTAATGGTGGAAGTGGTATTAAGTTAAATACACCTAGACCTACATTTATAACAGCACCATATAAAACCATTTGAGCTATTACTCTTCCGAGCAGTTGTAGCTAATGAAAAAGCTGGTGCAAATACTGTTAGCGCATAGTATATAATCATAAATAAAAATGCTAAAATAAAATTCATAACAGGTCCTGCAACTGCTACAATTGCCTCGCCTGTTCTTGTAGATATTTTCCTTGTAAAGTTATTTGGATTTATTTCAACTGGTTTACCCCATCCAACGTGTGCAAATATAAGCATAATAACACCAAATGGATCTAAATGTGATAATGGGTTTAAGTTTAGCCTGCCTTGGTTTCTAGGTGTATCATCTCCTAGTTTGTCTGCTACAAATGCATGTGCAAATTCATGGAAACTAATTGCTACTAACACACCTGGTATTGATATTAATAAGTCTAATAAACTAAAGCTTCCAGTAAAAATATTCATTAAAGCAATAATAATTAAGATAATATATAAATATCTTGTATCAAAATACATATAAAATATACCTCTTTCTTTTATACAAATAACTTAAAATAATATATCACATTTTATTTAAAATAGCAATATAAAAAAGGCTCCAACGATTAAAATTTTGGAACCTCATAGTTTTATAAAGATGTGCTATTTTTTTGTTTTTTTCTTTTTTAATATATAAATAGCTAATAATACTACAATAATTGCAAAGATAATAGATATAATTATAATTACTGTATTGTTAGGTGCTTTATATATTTGCTCATTTTGTCTTACAATATCTTTTACATCTTCATTATTTCTTATTTTTTCTATAACATCTCCATATTCTTCTGCGTTTTTATATGATTCTACCGCTTCTTTCATATTGTTTTGCACTTTTTCATCAAATCCTATAAAATAGGTTGAACCTATTATAGTTATTGGTAATTTGTTACTTCCTATTTTTAAAGTATCTTTTACTTTGCTTAATAGTTCACTATTTTCATTAATGTTAAGATATGTTTTCATAATGCTTGAATCTTCTTCAAGCCATTGCTTTTCTTGCTCAAAATTTTCGCTGTTTTCTTCATAAAATACATAAATTTTAACACCATCATAATATGAAGAATTTGTTGCAACTGCTTTTGATACAATTGGAAAGAGCAATAATAGTAAAACTATGCTTGTAAATAATATTTTTTTCATTTTGCCTCCTCGTATTATATTTAATTAAGGTGTGATGTTTGCATCACACCTTAGTTTTTACTCTGCTGGTTGTGATCCAGTATGTTTAGACCACCATTGTTTTCCGGCTTCGTAGAATTTTATAATATCGTCTTCTGTTAATACATCATTTTCTTTTGCCAAGAAACTTGTAGGTTCTGCTATTGTAGTTGCATTTACCTTTTCAAAAGTAACGTCAAATTTATTAATTACATTTGCTTCTGTAGTTTTTATGCTTTTTACATAATTTTCATCTTCGTCTAATTCTACTTGTACTTCTAATTTGTTATCTTTTGTGAATTCTTTGAAAGTATAATCTGGATTTGAAAGATAACTATCATTTACCCATTGATTATATTTATAGCTGTTTAAAGTTACTGTATAGGTATGGTCTTTACCCTCAACTTCCTTAACTCCATCAATTGCATTGTATACATGAGAATCTTTCATAACATCTATTAACATTTTAACCTCATGTATAGCACTACCTACTTGTTGAGGATGTTCATATATCCAATCGTTTATATATATGCTTCCGTCTTGTGCTTTATATACTTTTCCATCCTCTGTTATTTTTTCTTGGACTTTTGCAGGTGTTCTATTTTTGCTTACAACTACACTAGCGGTTCTATTCTCGTCTTTTATACCGGCATATTTTATTGAAAATGTATATTCTTCTACATTATCACCTTTATTTGATACTAAATGAGTTAAGCCTTGTTCTTTATTATATTCATAAGTAAATTTTTCAGGATAGTAATTTATATAATTATCCTTTGTTACAGTAAAGCTATTTGCATTTAGTGTGTTTTCTGCAGCTTTATTGATTTTTTCTTCAAGGGTCTTTACACCACTATAGTCTAATGTGATATTTTTTACAGCGTAATTGTTTGCATTTTCTCCGTCAACATCAATAGCTATTTTATATACTTTCTGTCCAGATTTAATATTAGATGCTTTTATTGCTTCTAATTGTAAGTTCATTGTTTTTGCAGTACTTACAGTTGCAATTTTATTTTCACTAGCTGAACTATAAGTATATGTTTTTTCATTTCCGTTTGGGTCTGTAACTTTTACTTTTGATACATTATCTTGGAAATTGTCTGATGTTAATGTTAAAGGTATATAATATTTTTTATCTTCACTTTGAGTTGAAAGTATTCCAGAAACCTTATTTCCAGTTGTACTTAATCCATTAGCACTTGGTCCCTCAAAGCTTATTAAAGAGTCCTGTTGAAGTGTTTCAATCTTTAAGTCCATATTTTCAGTAATTGGTGTTTGTTCATTAATTTCTTTTGTTGTATCTTTTCCATTAATAATCGCTTTACCTGCTTCTGTTGCTTTTTTCTTTAATGCTTCAAAAGCTTTTTTAAATTCTTCATCTTTATCCATCAAATTTTGTATTGTTACTTGACTATCAGCTTCTGGTTTTAATATACCAAATATACCAGTTTTGTCTGTTCCATTAACTTCTATAGGAATTATTACTCTATATCCTTCGCTAAAATGTGTATAGTAATTTTGTATAGTTTCTGGATTTGCTGGGAACTCAAAGCTATCTACTTTTTGACTTAAACTATTTGCTCCATATTCATCATCATGTTCTGTTTTTGACCATCCATCATGTACGTAAGTTTTTTGCTGTCCATCCTTATTTTTTACTTGAGCCTTTATAAAGAAATACAAACTTTCGTTTTCTTCCATATAAGATTGATTAACTGGAGGTGTTATTGTATCTCCTTTGGCATAATATTTAAATATGATAAGGTTAATTCTAGAGTCTCTAAAGTGAAAGGTATAATATACACTGTTTTCTGAATCTAGGTAATAATGTGTATGTCCAGTTGATGATAAGAAGTCAGGTGGGTTTTTAGTTCCATTTTTAATCATATTTTGATATACTTCTTTTAAACTACCATTTTCGTCCAAAAAGTCGCTATAATATTCACCTGTTTCAGGATTTTTAAAATCAGCATCTGTAAATTTTCCTGTTGTAGCATGAACTATTCTTTTATAATCAGTTACCTTTGTTGCATTAGCATCAGTAACTTCCCCTGCTTCAGTAGTTTTTTGTAATATTACTTTTCCCTTACCACAAACCGTTGGATAATGATATGATTCTTTATCGTTGCTTCCTTCTAAATCTTTATATTGTAAGTTTATTCCAGTAAATGTTGCTCCTTCTTTTACATCAAATCCGGTATCTTGGCTACCTATTGCTGTGACATTTTTAGCTGTAACTGTAGCTCCTGAATCTACTGTAATTGCTCTTGTTGCACCTTTTATTTTTATATCTTCAAATGTAACATTTCCAGCTTTTACTTCAATTACAGGTGTAGTATCAGTTTCGCCCTCTTCTGTTTTTTCATCATCACTAATTGTTACAGGCTCTTGACTATTTAAAGATTTGATTGTAAGGTTTCTATTTGCTTGCGTTAAATCTATTACTAAAGTATGTGAATTTTTTGCATCTTGGTTTACATCTACTAATTTAAAACCTTCTTTAACTAATATATCTGTTATATTAATGTTTTTTAAAGCTTCTTTTAATTGTTCTTCAGTACTAACTACTGCTACACTTGATTCAAATGTAAATATATATTTTGTTTTTGATAAAGTAATTTTATTTTTATCATAATCATCAATACTTATTTCAAAGCTAGGATGTTTTGAAACCATTGAACTTAATGTTACTTCGGTATCGTTAGCTTCATCACCTAGAACTTTCTTATATAATGCTTGCAATCCTGCTTTAACTTGTTCTTTTAGTGGTAATTCTTCTGCTAACATAATTCCATTTGTAGCTTTAACACCATTCTTATCAAATGTTGTTTTATTGTTTTCGTCTACTTTGAATGTAATTTCTTTTATTTCATCTTTTCCTAGAGCATATGCTATTGCACCAGGAATACTAGTTTCATTCATTTCACTTAAAGTAGTTTCAGGATTTACTATTTTAATTTTCACATTTCCATTTTCTAAATCTTCTTTGTCAAAAAGTAATTTTTCATGAAAGTCTTGTGAATGTGAACCTTGTTCAGTTCCTTTTGCTTCATTTAAATCATCAATTATATCACCAACAAATTTATCTGAATTTAAATTATAGTGTGGTTCTAATGTTTGATCTAGAAGATCTTCTACTGGTGTTGTATCATCAACTTTAGTTCCATCATCTTTAGTCCAATACTCAAATGTGTAATAAGTAGCATTATATTTTGGATTTGCATCTGGCTCAACATTTTGAATTTGTTCTTTAATTTTATCTTTTAAAGTTTCTTCTTCTCCATCCCATACAGTAACTGTTTCATTTGAGCCACTAAATTTTACTTCACGAGCTTTCAAAAATTCTAATCCATCATAATTAATTGTTTCTTCAAAAGGTAAGAAGTAGTCTCCTGCACCATCAAAGTCTATTCTATAGGTAAGTTTTTGATCCTCGTCTTCTTTTAATTTAAATAGTACAGTTATAAATCCATTTTCATAATCTTCTTGGCTTGGAGTTACCGGATTCATATATCTTCCATCTTCATCTTTTAATTGAACTGTCCATTTTTTCATGTTTTCTGGATTTGATGTTAGAAAATGATTTCCCTCTGCTTGATCATCACTTGGTCCATAAATTTTTAAAACTACATAATATCCGTCTTTATCCTTAAAACCTGCATTTACATTCTTTTGTTCTTTCACTTCTCCGGTTAAAGCAGTACCACCTTCAATTTTTAATTCGTTTCCAGCATTTTCAAATTTATAACCCCAACCTTCTATTGTTTCTTTATCTTCACTTGAAATATATCCATTATCTTCTTCGCCTTTTTGGTCAGTAGCATTTCCAACTAATGTTTGTGTATATAGGCTATTAAATTGAAAGTCTAATTCACTCCAGTCAATAGTTAATGTATATGGTGCATATGCTTCTCCTTCATTATCAAAGTCTACAGTAATTTTGAATTTCTTTTCTGATTTATATGCTCTTGGATTTAAATATTTTAATACATATATTTCATTATTTTCTCCAAAATCCTCTTTGGTGATTTTTTCCTCTTCACCATTTCCTTCTCCATGTAAGAATTTTACTATTGTTGAACTGTCTCCTGTATCATCTGTTCCAGCTTTCTTCAATTTAAAAGCTAAATAATATTCAGCAGCATCAACACCTTCAAATGGATCTTGTTCATCTGCCCATTCTTTATC
The DNA here is from genome assembly GCA_947623555.1 of uncultured Clostridia bacterium. Lineage (GTDB taxonomy): Bacteria > Bacillota > Clostridia > TANB77 > CAG-508 > CAG-273. The sequence goes on along the minus strand of CANQGW010000010.1, from coordinate 27,205 downwards.
ATTAAATATTGGAATTAATCCTGTTACATGTACTGTTGATGAATCATGTTCATCTTCTTTAAATTCTGTTTTATATTTTTCTCCTTCTTTCCAACCTTTCCATTCTTCACCTTCAGCATTGCTTACCTCACCTAAATCTAGTGCTTCTACTTTTGAGCTTTTTTCAAATGTTAAACCACAATAGTCTATTACATAATCTTGTGGTAAATATTCATTTCCGTTACCATCAAAGTCTACTTTGTAATATAGTTTGTATTCTTCACAGTCACATTCTACTGTAGCTTCTGATTTACAGCAATTGCATGATGCTTCCGATCCACTACAAGTAGCGCATCCTGTTTTAGTTTTATCAAATCTAAATAATATTGGTAAATCTCCATTATCATCTAAATCATCTTTTGTAAATTCTTTCTTTGTGCTTCCATCTTTATTTTCTAGTCTAGTAATAGTTACTTTTTCAGTATCTATATCGTCTGGTAGTTCTATCTTAAAGTCAAAGTAATATCCATCTTGTTTACCATCTCCAAATGCTTCAGCACTTGATAGTTGTTGTTCTATTAATTTTCCTTTTAATACTCCATTTGTTAATGTAAGATTTTGGTTTGTTTCTGGTTTATAGCCCCAACCTGTAAATTCTGCGTCTACTTCATCTTTTGCAGTTAATTTTACTTCTGCTTCAGATACTTGTTGAAATTTTAAGTTTGTATAATCTATTGTAACTGTGTATGGTACATAGTTAGTACCTTCTCCATCCATATCAACTACTATATCAAATGTTTTCGTTACTGCGCCTTCTTGTGGTTTTAATGACATTAATATAACTATTTCATTGTCACCACTATCATCGTCTTTTTTATCCCATACATCTTTTCCTGTAACTACTTTTACACCATTTTCAGCTTTTAAAGCAGGTATAGTTAATTGAGTAGCCTCTGTTGGTTTTACTGCTGATTTAATAACTATTGGTAAATAATAATTGGTTGTTTCATCAGTGCTAAATCCTGTTACATTCTTTACTATTGGTAATATACCTGATACATCTACTTTTAATTTTGTTTCATCTGTTCCGTTTTTTTCAGGTACAAACTTAACATCCCAGCCTTCTGGTCTACTCCATTTAAAAGATTTTTGCAATGATTCTTTAATTACCTCAGATGCTACATCTTTTTCTTGGGTTGCAATATTTGCCTTTGAGATTTCGCTAAATTTTACTTCACTATAGTCTATTGTATATTCAACTTCTGTATATTCATCTCCAGCACCATCTAAGTCTACTTTAACTGTAAAGGTTTTGGTGTTTGCATCTTTATTTAAATCAAATAAAAATGTTACTCCTGTGCCATCTGTAACAGTTTTATTACTTTTTGGACCTTTTACTGTTGTTTTATTAGGTATAAAACTATCATCATTTATATTATATAAGAAGAAGTATCCTTCAGTTTTTCCAAAACCGGCTTCACTTTTTACAGTTTGTTTTACAACAGTTTCTGTTAATTTTAATTTAAGTGGGTCACTTTCATCAGCTTTTAATTCATAAGTATCTTGTGCTGTTCTTGTATAACCCCAATTGCTAGAAATATAATCTACATCTGCTTGTGGTAATTCTTCTGCTTGTGATGTAAATGTTGCTTTAGATGGTTCTTGGAATGTTACCCCGCTCCAGTCAATTGTGTATGTTTTTGCAGTATATTTATTACCGCTACCGTCCAAATCTACTACTACTGATGTTGTTTTATCACTAGCATTTTTATTTAATGATACTAATATAACCATTTTTCCATTAGCTACATCATCAAATGCACTAAATGGTAAAGTTTTCTCTTCTCCATTTCCTTTTAATGTTACTGTTGTTGCTTCTGTTACTGTTCCTTCTACATCTAATACATACGCAAAATAGTAACCTGTTTTTCTATCTCCACTAAATGTTGTGTCTGGTATATTTTCATCAGGAGTTATTTCAATTAAACCACTTAATTTACCATTTGCTGATAATGTAAGTTTATCTTTACCTGCTGTGTCATAGTTTCCTTCATAGCCTAATCCTTTTACTGCTTCTAATAAAGCATTATTATTCTTTTTGCTTTTTCCTACTTCATCTAAACTTACACTAAATTTAGTAACTTCACTCCATTTTGCAAAAAATATTGTATCTGCTGTAATTTTTTCACTTGCTACTTTATCTAATGCAACTTCTGTTGTAGTATCACTTCCCACTGTTGCTTTTATCCATCCTACTAATTCGTAGCCAGTTCTTATTGCTTTTGGTGCTGTTCCTACTTGTTTGTTTTCTTCTACTTGTCTTTGATCTAATACTTTGTTTTCTTCACTGCTTACAAAAAGTACGCTATACTTTGTAGCTGGTTGTGTTGTCTCCACTAAACTGGGCGCCGATAATCCTTGTTTTAGTACATTGTTTATGTACCATATTTCTAATGATTTTTTGTTTACCTTTTTTGTTGCCTTTCCATTTACATATTCGTACCATTCTCCAAATGTATATGTGTACATTTTTGGGTATGTATAATCTTTTATTGATTTATTATTGTTTTCTGATAGATATATTGCTAGGTCGTTTGCTCCTGCTATTGCTGCTTTTTCTCCTGTTACTACTACTCCTGGTGTGAATTTGCTTTTTCCTATTACTATTGTTCCATCTTTTATTTGATATGTGTCTTTGTTACTGCCTGATTCTACATTTTCCTTTAGATTATTTGTAGCAGCTTTTACTGGAATTGTTATTGCTACAATAGCTAATATTATTAAGCTTATTGTTAATAACTGTTTTATTCCTTTTTTCATACTTCTTCTTCTCCCCTTTCTTTTTTAGTTTCCTTTTACATTTGAAACTGATTTTATTGTACTTCTTACAAACATTGCTCCACTTGCTGGTATGCTTATTGTTTTACTTGTTCCGCCTATACTTGTTAGTGTTGCTGTTCCTGATACATGTTGTTTCTTTGAATTTATTATATATAGCATATATTGGTCTGCTGAACTTTCTTTTATTTCTACCCATTCATAGCTATATGTTTCTTTTACTGTTATTGTTACACTCGCTGTTTTTGCTCCATCTGCTGTTGTTACTGTTATTGTTACTGTTCCTGCACTTACTGCTTTTACGTTTCCATTTCCATCTACTGTTGCTACTGATGGGTTACTACTTTTCCATGTTACTTTTTTATTACTTGCATTACTTGGACTTACTGTTGCTGTTAGCTTTAAGCTTTGACCTACTGTTAAGTCCTTTGCTCCACTTATTTTTACACTTGTTACTTTTACTGTTCCTGGTTTTGTATTGCTTGCTTGTTTTGCTTTTACTGTTACTTTATAACTTGCTGTTTTTCCATTTGATGTTTTTACTGTTATTGTTGCTGTTCCTGCTTTTATTCCTTTTACATTTCCATATCTATCTACTGTTGCTACTGCTTTATTACTACTGCTCCATGTTACACTTTTATTTGTTGCATTACTTGGGCTTACTGTTGCTGTTAGCCTTATACTGCTTCCTACTGTTACTGTTTGTGCTCCACTTATTTTTACCCCTGTTACTGCTACTTCCTTTTTTCCTTCTTCTTCTTGTTTCTTTTCTACTGTTATTTCACATGTTGCTGTATAGTTTCCATCTTCTGTTGTTACTGTTACTGTGGCTGTTCCTGCTTTTAATGCCTTTACATTTCCATACTCATCTACCGTTACTATACTTGCATCACTTGTTGTCCATATTAATTTTTGATTTGTTGCATTTTCTGGCTCTACCACCGCTACTAATGCATCTTCTCCACCTTCTGTTAGCTTCAAACTTGTTACACTTAAGCTTACTCCACTTACTGGTGTTGTTGCTGCTCCTTCTACTGCCCAACCTGCTTCTAATGTCATGTCTTGTTTTACTGGCAATTCGAAGTCATATAGCTCTTCATTGTAATACCAGCCTCCAAATGTGTAACCTTCTCTTGTTGGGTCTTCTGGCTTTTCAAGCTTATCATTTTCTTTTACTGTTACAGCTTCAACTTCGCTTCCTCCATTACTATCAAATGTTACTTTATATTCCTTTTTCATAAATAATAATAATAGTAGTAATATAAGAAGAAGTAATATAATTATTGCTACTATAATTGCTGCATACTTCTTTTTTTGTTGTTCTTTTTCCATTATAAATTTTCTCCCTTCCCTTTATTTCTTTTGTTTTAATAGAAATGTAATTACAAGCAATTCACCCCCCTATTTGTAATATTAAAACAAGTAATTATTATAAATACATAATTAAATATATCGTTTTTGTAACTATATATATTAATTTTTTTATAATTATTCACTCAAAATTCAATAAAATTTTACATTATTCGACTTTTTTAGTGCATAACTATAATATACTGTACTCAATTATTTACAGTATATCATTTTTAGTTATTAATGTAAATAGTTTTAAAAATATTTTCTATATCTTTATATATAAAATATATGCATATTTTTATATATTGGTATATTTTAAATATTTTTCCACAAAATATATAATTATTATAATTATATTTTATTAATAAAGAGGTAATTCTGTGGCTTTTAAAGTAAAAAAAGAAGCTTTATCTTTAGATGATAAAGAAGATAAAAATATAGAAGAAAAAAGAAAAAAAGAAATAGCACGATACATAGGAAATAATATTCATAAATATCGTACTAATTTAAATTTAACTAGAGAGCAATTGGCTGAAAAAAGCAATTTGACGGCTAGCCATATATATCAGCTAGAAATTGGCAATAGTGTACCATCAATAGTTACAATAATAGATATTTGTAATTCTCTTAATATTTCAATATCACAATTAACAGAAAACTTAATTTTTGATGATATAAATAAGTTTATTGATTCTATTGCTAAAAATTATGCCAAATTATCAGATAAGGAAAAAAGGGCTATTGTTCATTTAATTGAAAATTTAGCAAAATAATTTTACACATATCTCTCTTGATAGAGATGGCTTGCACTAACATAACTCCCTCTGGGGCATTCAGTGACTTCGAGTGTGGGATGGTTAGTCGTATGCGTCATATCTTATTCTTCTCCAACTAATATATCTGCAATAATATTTGTTATTATTTGCTCTATTGTTATTGTTTATCCTATTTTTTACTTTCAAAAAATAATAAGTTTAATGCTACACCATTAAACTTATTAAACTTTTTAAGATTTATTAGATAATTTAAGTTCTGCATTATCTAATTTATTATTTTTATTAAACAGCAAATTTTCAAAAAACATTATTAAATATTTGTTATCTTCTTCAATTCCCTTTGAAATATTACTATAATTTGCTCTAACTAATGCATTTCTAAAGTATAATGAATTATCTTTAAATAGTTCATTATCAATATTAAAACCTTTGCTATTTAAATATTTTTGAATGAATAGAGCGGTTGTTCTTGTATTTCCTTCTCCAAATGGGTGTACCTGCCAGATATGTGCAGTAAATGTACATATTCTTTCTATTTTTTCTTTTTCTGTTTTTTCTATGTATTTTTGGTTTGCTTCTTCTTCAAAATCATATTTTAAAGTTTCTTCTATCATAGAGTAATCAGCATATTGTACTGTTTCACCATTTAAAATTGGTTCTTTCTTTGTAATGTTATAGTCTCTAAATTCTCCAACGTATTTTTCATATATTCCTATATCAATATTTTCAAATAGCTTTTTATGATATTGTTTTAATGTTAAGTAATTAAATGTAAAAGCTTTATCATTTAATATTTTTACGATTCTTAAAGACACTTCATCTGCCTGTTTTTCATTTTTATTAACTTTTGCTTTGTCAGTATTTTCATAATACTTTCTTACTTCTTCTTCAACAACTTCGTAGCTTTTTATACCAATTATATTTTCTGTTGCTAAATCGACCATATATTTAGAAGGAGTAAGATTATCCACAGTTTGAAGTCCAAAGGCAATATTCCAGTTTAATTGACGTTCTTTAGAATCTTTGGTTTCACCAATTTTTTCATATTTAATTTTATCTAAATAGTTTTCATTCATATAAAATCCCTTTCAACTCTATCGTTCCTCTTCACTTTTTTATATTCAAAAGTGGTTTTTAATGGTCTGAAAGTGGTTTCATTGTTGGGAATAATAGTACATCTCTAATAGAGGCAGAATCTGTAAGTAGCATAACTAATCTGTCTATTCCCATTCCCATTCCACCAGTTGGTGGCATACCATATTCAAGTGCTGCTACAAAATCTTCGTCCATCATGCCTGCTTCTTCATCTCCTGCTTCTCTTGCTTCTACTTGCTTTTTAAATCTTTCATATTGGTCTATTGGGTCATTTAATTCTGAAAAGGCATTTGCATATTCCCTTCCACCTATAAATAGTTCAAACCTTTGTGTCATTCTTGGGTCTTCTTTTACCTTTTTAGCAAGTGGAGAATTTTCTATTGGATATTCATAAATAAATGTTGGTTGCCTTAATGTTTCTTCTACTTTTGCATCAAATACTTGTGCTATAATATCACCTCTAGTAGTTTTAAGTGGATCTAGTTCAATGCCTAAATCTTTTGCTACTTTTTGTGCCTCTTCATCTGTATTAATTGTGTTAAAGTCAACTCCTGTAACTTCTTTAATGCTGTCTATCATAGTAATTTTTTTGAATGGTGGGGTTAGGTCTATTTCTTCACCTTGATATACTAATTTAGTACTTCCTGCTACTTTTTGTGCACTTTTTACAATTAACTCTTCTGTAATATCCATCATTCCTTCTAAATTTGTGTATGCTTCATATAGCTCTATGCTAGTAAACTCTGGGTTATGTTTTATGTCCATACCCTCATTTCTAAAGTTTCTTCCTATTTCATATACTTTGTCATAGCCACCTACAATTAGCCTTTTTAAATGTAATTCTGTTGCAATTCTTAAGTACATGTCCATATCTAATGTGTTATGATGTGTAACAAATGGTCTTGCAGTAGCACCTCCTGATATTGTGTTTAAAATAGGTGTTTCTACTTCCATATAGCCTTTTTCGTCTAATATATTTCTAATTTCTTTAATAATTGCTGTTCTTTTTACAAAAGTTTCTTTAACTTCCGGATTCATAATTAAATCTACATATCTTTGACGATAACGTAGGTCTGTATCTTTTAAACCATGAAATTTTTCTGGTAATGGTCTTAATGATTTTGAAAGTAATGTTACTTGTTTTGCATGTATTGAAATTTCACCAGTTTTTGTTTTAAATACAAAACCAGTAATTCCAATAATATCCCCTATATCATCTTCTTTAAATTGTTTATAACTTTCTTCACCTAATTCATTTATGCTAACATAACTTTGAATTTTACCTTGTGCATCTTGAATATGGCAAAAAGAAGCCTTTCCCATTATACGTTTTGCCATCATTCTACCTGCAATGGTAACATCTTTTCCTTCTAGTTCTTCAAAGTTTTCTTTAACTTGTTTACTATTATGAGTTATATTAAATTTTGTAATATCAAATGGATTTTTTCCTTCTTCTTGAAGTTTTGATAGTTTTTCTCTTCTAATTTTAATTAAATGATTTATATCTAATTCTTGTTCTTGGTTATTAATTTCTTCCATTAGGAACCCCCTATTTTTTTATTTTAACGCTATTATTATAACTCATAAATTTAAATATGTAAACAACTCAAAATAAATTTAGCTTGCTTTTCTTAATTCTTTTGCATGTTCTTTTGCAATTTTAGTGATTTCTCCTGTGGAAATTCTTGCTATTTCTTCTATAACTTCGTCTTCTGTAAGTTTTTGTATGTCTGTATATGTTTTTTCTGCTTGTACTTTTTTACTAATATAATAGTTATAATCGCCTTTTGCTGCAATTGAAGCAGAGTGTGTTATACATAATACTTGCTCTTTTTTAGAAATTTGTTTTAGCTTTTCGCCTACTGCTTTTGAAGCTTTTCCACTAATACCTGTATCTATCTCATCAAATATTAATGTAGATACTTTATCAACGCTTGCAAGTACAGTTTTTATTGCAAGCATTATACGTGACATTTCGCCACCTGAAGCTATTTTTACAAGCGGTTTTGCTTCTTCACCAACATTAGTGCAAATTAAAAATTCTACTTTGTCTAGCCCATTGGGTCCAAAGTTTTGACTAGTAGCTATATCTACTGAAAACTTTGCATTTGGCATTTCTAAATTTGCTAGCTCTTTGTTTATTTTTTCTGAAAGAATTTGTGAGTTTTCTTTTCTTTGATTTGTTATTTCATTTGCAATTTCAAGCATTTTAGTAGTAAGTTGTTCTAAATTTTCTTTTAGTTTGTTATTTACTTCTTCTACGTTTTGTATTTTATCTATTTCTTCTTTTATTGTTATTTGATAATTTAAAATTGCTTCAATACTGTTGCCATATTTTCTTTTTAATGAATATATGGTGTCTAGCCTATCTTCTATTTGTTTTTGCATACCTTCATCAAATTCTGTTTCTTGCTGCATATATGAAATGTCCCTTTCCATTTCTTGAAGATCATAATAAATACTTTTTAGGTCTGATAATTTTTGACCGTAAATTTCGCCACAGTCTTGTATTTTTTCTAAATTTTTAATGCAACTACTTATTCCGCTTATTACATTTTCATTTAGCTGTGTGCTTATATTGTTCATGCTAGACTGCAATTTTTCTGCATTGTTTATTGTTTTCATTTTTTCTTCTAGTTCTTCTTCTTCACCCATTTTTAGTTTGGCTGATTCTATTTCGTTAAACTCATAGTTTAATAGGTCTAGCTTTCTTGCTCTTTCTTTTTCGTCACCATAGTTATTTTTTAAACTTTGCTTTATGTTTGTATATTGTTCATATAGGTTTTGGTACTTTTCTTTTTTTACTTGCATAGCTTCACCAATAAATCTGTCTAAATATATAATGTGTTCTGCAGGGTTTAATAATAGCTGGCTGTCATGTTGACCATGAATGTCTATTATTTGGCTCATAATATCTTTTAGTTCGTTAACTGTTACAAGCCTTCCATTAACTTTGCATAAACTTCTACCATTTACATGAATTTCCCTTGACACTATAATGTTGCCATCTATTGCGAGGTTATTTTGTGGGCAATAAATATTAGCCTCGATGTATGAAAACTCTTCACCCTTTCTAATCATTTCTTTTGAAAACCTTCCACCAGCAATAATGTTAATAGAGCCAATAATTAAGGTTTTGCCTGCACCTGTTTCACCTGTTAATATATTTAAACCTTCATTAAAATCAATAGTTAAGTCATCTATAATTCCTATATTTTTAATGTGTAATGTGGTTATCATAAAAGTACCCTCCTACTCAAATATATTTTACAAATATTTGTTTGTATGTATCTATTATATACCAAATTTTTGTTTTGTCAATAATATATAATAAAAATTATAATTAATTTTAAAATATACTCTTTATATAAATAATTTTTTATTTACAATTAATAAATGAGCACAAAAATAGGATGAAAAAATTTTTCATCCTATCTTTGTAGTTTGGTGACCCCTACGGGAATCGAACCCATGATTCGGCCTTGAGAGGGCCGCGTCTTAACCGCTTGACCAAGGGGCCATTTTAAAATTACTATATTACTATACCATATTTTCAATGGTTTAGTCAATTGCTTTGCCCTAAATTATATAATAAAAATTATTGTAATTTGCATAATAAAACTAAAATTGTGTAAAAGTTTTCAATTGAGCAAAACAAAAGTGCACCCAAAATGTTAGACAAAAAATCTAATATTTATGGGTGCACTTTAAGCATTAGTTGCTATTTTTTATAATTTTTTTATTTTTACAACAATTGCTAATCCTACAATTGCTATTACCATTAAACTAGATGCCATAAGGATAACGGTATCTCCTGTTTTAACGTTTGGCTCTTCAGCCTCTGATTCAGTATTAGCCGAACCAGTATTTTCACCAGCAGCTGGTTTATTTTCTTCATTATTTACATCATCTGCTTGCAATGCTGTTTTAGATAAGAAATATGTAGAAGCATGATCTACAGATATGGTTGCTATACCACTTTGGCCAATTACAATATTGTTAGAAATTAGTTCTGCTTTTCCTGTTGATGGATTACAGTAATACAAATATACTTTATCACCAATTTTATATGAATCTCCTACATTAAAGGAAATTTTAGTATCTTTTGGAAGCACTCCTGAATATTCTATATCTATATATAAAAGTTCTGCACTCTCAAATCCAGTTAGTTCTGCTTCAAAAGGTTTTTCTTCTGTAACATTGATGTCTAAACTTAAATCTTTTGTAAATTCATCTACGATATTTTTTGTATTAAATGAAATAGTAATTCCTGTATCCAAATGAATATTTATATCTTTTTCTGATCCATTTTTTAATTTATTTAATAATTCTTTACTAATAGCTTCTTTCTCTGAAGCAGTTACATCTACTACATTTCCTGTTTCATTTTTAATTTGGTTATCTACAGTATCGAATACTTCAATGTCTAATGAATTTTGTGCGATTACATTTTTAGAATTATTAACATCTGTAACATTAAATTTTACTGTATAATTTCCTGCTTTTTTAAAAGTTGCCCTAAATTTTGATGTTGCATTTTTTAAAGGAAAACCTAGTGGTCCAAAATTTTCGCCTGCTGGTAGTACATGCCATTTTCCATCTTTTTCTTCAAGATATTCTAATTTTTCTAATGCTTCTGGATTAGTTATACTTCCTGCTCCATACACTGTGGTTTCTGGGTATCCTTCAGGCACAAGTGTTGAAATAGAAAATTCTTGTGGTTCACCAACATGGAAATTTCCATTTACCTCCATGGAAATTGAAGGCTCTTTTACTTCAATTTCTAATGTGTTTTTAACTATTACTTCTCCTGCTATTCCGTTTTCTACTTTTTGTACTTGATATTCTACATTGTATTTACCGGCTTTGTTAAATTTTGCTTGAAATCTTGTAAATGAATTTGTTAGTGGGAACCCTGTTCCATCAGTTGGTCCTAATGGTTGTCCCTTTAAATTAAACCATCCTTCATTTCCTGTAGCCGTATTATAGTAGTCAAGTTCATCTAAAGCATAGGTTGCATCTTTTCCAGATTCATCAGTAATTTTACCAGTACCGACTACCCTAATTGCTTCATATTCTTCTTTTTTATCATCTGGCACTGTTGTTGAAATAGTAAATTCATTTAAATAGCCTACATAAAAAACTCCATTTCCTTTTACTTCCATTTCGATAGTAGGCTCGTTTGCTGCCTTGACATTGGCAGAAAATAAAATGGCAACTGCCAAGAAAACTGTTATTACTAATAGAATTTTTAAACTTTTTTTCATATTTTCCCTCCTTATTTTGGGTAAATAATATGTGCATTTTTATATTGAAATTATATATCTAATATTTTTCATTGTCAACACTATTCACCCCTATCAGTTTATTCTTTATATTTACTTTTTTAATGACACATGGTATAATACAAAAATAGTGGAGGTGTTTTATTTTGTCAAAACACTTTGGGAAAAAATCTGATCTTAAAAAAAATAGTCAAGAAGAAAAAAATAATTCCAAAAATGAAATTAATGTTAAAAAAGCATCTAAAATAAAGAAAGTATTTACTACTATGTTCTTTTTCTTTTTTTTATGTTTATTAATAATTTCTATTATTTTATTTATTAACTGGTTTAGAGATAATCATAATTCTAAATCTTTAATGGAATCTATTTTAGAAAATACTCAAATTGTAGAAATTCCAGATTCTGATAATACTAAATTAATAAACCCTCCTAAAAAAAATATAGCCAATGATTACTGGGACTTTATTAAAACTCCTCTTATTAATGTAGATTTTGATTCCTTGCTACAAAGAAATAAAGATACTGTTGCTTGGATTAAAGTAAGCAATACCAATATTAATTACCCTATTGTTCAAGCTAGCAATAATGATTACTATTTAACAAGAGCTTTTAATGGTAGTAAAAATAGTGCTGGCTGGATTTTTGCTGATTATAGAAATGATATGAAATCGTTTGATAAAAATACAATTATTTACGGTCATAGTAGATTAAATCAAACTATGTTTGCTAGCCTAAAAAATGTTCTTAAAGAAAGTTGGTATCAAGATAAATCTAATCATATTATTCATCTATCAACTCCAACAGAAAATACTTTATGGCAAATTTTTTCTGTTTATACTATTGAACCAGAATCTTACTATATTACTACTTCTTTTTCAAGTGATGAATTATATCAAACTTTTTTAAATACTATTCAGTCTAGAAGTATATATAAGTTTAATGCAACTTTAAATACTGATGATAAAATATTAACTTTATCTACTTGCAATAATACTGCTGCTACAGGTAGAATTGTAGTTCATGCAAAATTAATAAAAAAAGAAATTAGATAGAATAATAAAAATATTTTGCCCAAAATAATTTATTTTTTAATAGTTAGATTTAATATTTCTTCTAATCTTTTTTCGTTTTTGGTTAAATATAAATATCCTATTAATGCCTCAAAAGCAGTTGCATGTATGTAGTCTTGCACACTTGCATTTTTAGCAGTATGGTGAAGCTGTGTGTTTCTACCCCTTTTTACTATTTCTTTTTCTTCTTCAGTTAAAGCACTCTCTAAATTTTTAAGTGTTTCTGCTTGAGCACCTGCTTTTACATATTTTATAGATTCTACATGTAATTTATGTGGCTTTAGGTTTGTATCATTTATAAGGTTTGTTCTAACATATAGTTCATATACTGCGTCACCAACATACGCCCAAGTAAGTGGTGACATTTGATTTACTTCATTTTCGTTTTTATTACAATTAAATATCTCCAATTTTTTCTCCTTTTTCTTTTAAAATTCACTTACTTTTTCTAAAGTAATTTTTCCTAATTTTCCGCTTCTAAAGTCTTCTAGTAAAATATTTGCTACCCTTTGTTCATCTATCATTCCACCTGAAATAATAGCCCCTCTTTTTTTACCTATTAAATTCATAATTTCTAGTATTTTTTCATTTTCTTGTAAATTGTTATTTTGCATAATATTTTGCATTTCTTCATCATTTATTTTGTATCTTTCTAGTAAGTTTTTGCTGTATTCATTAATTAGTTTTTTTAATAAACTAAAACCAATTTCAACTATTTCTAATACATCTTCTTTAATTGTTCCAGTGTAAGCTAAATTTAATGCCACTTCATTGTTATTTAATTTTGGCCATAAAACTCCCGGAGTATCTAAAAGTTCTATTTTTTCTGATACTTTTATCCATTGTTTTTGCCTTGTAACACCTGGCTTGTTTCCAACTTTTGCTGATGTTTTTTTAGAAATTCTATTTATAAAAGAAGATTTTCCTACATTCGGAATACCTAAAACCATAATTCTAATAGATTTTCCTATTCTCCCTTTATTTATATATTTTTCATCATCATATATTTCTTGTACTTTTTTAATTGTTTCTTGTATGCCTTTTCCAGTTACTGAATCAGCTAAAATAGCTGGAGTATTTTGCTTATTAAAATAATTAATCCAATTTTGGTTTTCGGCATCATTTGCTAAATCGGATTTATTTAAAATAATAAGTTTTGGCTTTCCTTTTACTATTTCTTTTATATCTGGGTTTTGGCTAGAAACTGGTATTCTAGCATCTAATAATTCTACTACAATATTGGCTAACTTTATATCTTCTATTATTTGCTTTTTAGTTTTTGCCATGTGACCTGGGTACCAGTTTATATTCATTTTATTTTCTTCCATCTTTTCACTTCCTATTTTTTAGTACGTTTACTATTTTAACACAAAAACGTTAAATTTTCAATGTATTACTTGTTTTGCATACAATAATAAAAAGAAGTTATTATAACTTCTTTTTATTTTAAATTATAAAGTTCTATATTGATTTCTATCTGCTCTTTCATCCATTTTTCTATCATATTCTTTATTTTTATAAAACCAGTCTGTTTTTTTGTCAACAGGATGTGCTTTTCTACTTTTATCTAATAGTACGTCAAAGAAAGCTAAAAGTGGAATTATAATACCTACTAAAGCTACTAATAAAGATATGTATGAGTCCATTGTAGCTGTTCCCTCTATTGCTGGCATTACATTTTGATATAAATATACACCATAGTATAATCCATGTGCTACTAAATAAATTGCTGTAGGTAATAATTTTCTTTTTACAATAAAGCAGATACAAATAAATGTAATAAATAATAGTGCTATTTCCATTGTTATATCCATTGGTTCTGCAATAAATTCTGATCCCATTGAATATAAAACTGTTGCTATAGCGCGAAATGCCCAAAACATAAGTGCAAATATGGCAATTAGCCAGCTCGATAAATTTTTCATTTGTTGTTCACCCCTTATTTTTAATTCAATTTTAGTATAACATATTTCGTCAAAAATTACTATATTTATTTGATAATATTAAAATTTTTTTTACAGTATAAAAAAGAATATAAATAGTTTTAACTAAACTGCAAGATAAAAAACTATTTATATTCTTTTTAAATATTATTTATAATAATTAATCTACAAAGTTAAATTCATCTTCAAATTTTTGTTTAAATATTTCAAATACTTTGTTAAGTACTTCCTCGTCATCAACACTAACATAAGATTCTTCTTCTTCTGATTCTGAATCTTCTAATTTTAATATTACTACCTCTCCTGGCTCTTCTGTGTCTTCTTCTTCAACTGGCAATAATACTACATATTCTTCTCCTTCGTATTCGATTAAATCTAAAAATTCAAATTCTACTTCGTTTCCTTCTTCATCATTTAAAACTAGGATGTTATCTAATTCCTCTCCTTCATTTGAATTTTGTGGGTTTTCGTTTACATCTTCACTCATCTTTTATTTTCTCCTTTCGTTTATATATAAATCATCATATTTCTACAATGTTAATATCTATCATTAGTATTTACATTTTTTATTAATATATGCAAATAGCAAATTTATATTTTATTTTTTTGTTTGTTTAAATATGTTTCTAAAATATATACAGCAGAAATTGTATCTACTAGTTCCTTTTTTTTATATTTATTAACTTGCAAGTAATTCATAGTTTTATGTGCTGCAACAGTAGTTAGCCTTTCATCTATAGTTTCTATTAATATTTGAGGATATTTACATTTTAGTTTATGAATAAATTTTTGTGTTACTTCTACCCTTTCAGTTTTAGTACCATTCATATTAATTGGCATTCCTACTACAAAAGTGTCAACATCATAGGCTTTTAAAATTTCATCTAATCGCTTTAAAATTAATTTGTCATTTCCTTGATGATGAATAGTTTCAAGCCCTTGTGCAGTAATACATAGTTCATCTGTAATAGCTACTCCGAACTCTTGCTTCCCCATAATCTATTCCAATTTTACGCATTTTAATTAATCTTCCAATCCAATATAATTCTTTACCATTTTTTCTAATAGTTCATCTCTTTCTACTTGCCTAATTAAGTTTCTTGCATCATTATGGCTTGTAATATAGGTTGGATCTCCTGACAAAATATATCCTACTATTTGATTAATTGGATTATACCCTTTTTCTTCTAAAGCACGATATACTTCTTTTAAAATTTCTTTTGTCCTAACTGTTTTGTCCTTTTCAACTTTGAAACTAACGGTCTCGTCAGATATCATAATTTTTCCTCCTATAAATAATTAATTGTATTTTCCTCTTTGGAAGCAGAGTCTAAATACTCTTCTAGCTTTTTAGTAAGTCCTTCCAAAGCAGTTCTTTTGTAATATGTAGATAATACTACATTTATTTTTGGTTTTGCAAGTTCTATTTTCTTTTTATTTTTATTAACTATTTCAACTTCAATTTGAATATTCTCTATTTTTTGTTTTATTTCTTTCATAAAGCTTGCAACACCGTCTTTATCTACCCCTGAAAAGGCTATAGCAAACTTTGGCCCCATATATCTTACACATATATATTCATCAGATAAATTATTTTTCAAAATATTACTTACTTCTGTAACTATTTGGTTACCTGTTTGCCTATCAAAAACTGTATTAATTTCTTCTAAATTAGTAATTTTTAATAAACATATTGTTGATGTATTGTATTGATCTATTATTTTTTTACCTTCACCATATAAATATTCTGCTGATTTTAATCCACTAAACTGGTCATCTCTAACAATGTTTTCTATTACTTGTTGATTTTCTACTGTTTTTAATACTGAAACTATATTGTTTCTTACTACTTCTAAAATTGTAGTATCTATATTATCAAATTCATGTGGTTTGGTTCCTTCAATAATCCAGTATCCTATATAAATATTTTCTACATATAGAGGAAAAAACATAGCTGATTTTGCTCTTCCAAATTCCATTTTTTGATAAGGAAGTCTTTCGTCTTCTTTTTCAACTGTAATATATTTTGGAGTTGCAGTATGAATACTGTCTTTAAATATTTCTTCATTATGCAAGTTTCTTAATGTGTCCCAATGTTTTTCGTCCACATTAGAGGCTTTAACTTCATAGTCTGCTCCATCATATATAACAATAGTTGAATATTTAATTTGATACCTTTCTATTAAAATATCATTAATTTTTTTTATTTTTTCGTATACAGAGGTAACTTCACTAATTGTATTCATGAAATCTTGTAATACATTTAAACTTGTTATTTTTTGGTTTAAGTTATGAAAATTTTGTACTTTTTTGTGTATTGATATGTTATATAACATTAATAATACTATAATAAGTACTAGTAGTATGATTATTACGAGTATCAAAAAATCACCTCTTTTTTGCTATGTTTAATAATTATTTTTCATTTTATTTAAAGTATTATTTATATCATTTGAGAAATTATTTTTTGTTTGATAATTATTATATTTATTGTTATTTTTACTATTGTTAATTAAAGGATAAACCATTTCTCCTAATTTTTCAAGCATTGCTATGAAATTTTTTGAATATCCATTTAAAGTTATTTCGCAATTTATAAGCCCTTCTAAATATTTTGAATAAGCTTGCTCGTCAAATGGAATAGTACAATATTGAACTGTATCTTTGTTAAATAATTCTGTCATAAATGACATTGCAGGATCATTATAAAATGCCATTCCACCTATAATTGTTTTGTCTGAAATACCTCTTAATTTAATTACTTTGTTTAAAGCAATTCTAATTTTTTCTGGATATAACACATTTTTTGCTTTTAACTCTCTTAAAAATGCTGTTAATGGCTGAATTGTTAATACATCCAAACTTTGTATTAAATATATTTCTTGTACTTCTTTAAAATAATTATAGTTTGTTTCGAAGTCGCAGTCTAGTATAACTAAAGAATAATTTTTTGATAAAGTTTGTAATATATTAGAATAATTATTAGAAGCTTCATCTTCTCCCGGAAGTGTTGTATAAACTGTTAAATTGTTATGCACTTGTATTCCAGTAGCATTTCCATTTACTAAATTATTCATGCATGAATATGCAACTTTTCTAATACTTTCTTCATTTTTGGTATATATATAATAAGCATTCTTATTTTTAGTTAAATCTAAAATTGCAGTATTTATACCTTGTTTAGATAATAGCTCTGCTACATTATTTACTAAAAATGAAGTTCCATTTTTTGAAGTTCCTACAAATGCAACA
Organism: uncultured Clostridia bacterium; assembly: GCA_947623555.1. Lineage (GTDB taxonomy): Bacteria > Bacillota > Clostridia > TANB77 > CAG-508 > CAG-273. The sequence continues at coordinate 9,614 of CANQGW010000010.1, read as the reverse complement.
ATTTTTTGGTTGTTTGAAAATAGTCCTGGATGATTTTCGTAGTTGCTACTAGTTTGCTCTAATACATTTGTATTATTCATTTGGGTGTTTGGTGTATATTCTTCTTCAAAAGATGGTAAAACTGTTGCATCTTCTACAGAGTTGCTAGTTACAGTATTTGCTACAGTAGGATTATCGTTTTCAATTAGCATCTCATCGTCATCTAAACCTGGTAAAATCATATCATTTTCTGAAGATGATTCATTTGTAATAGGTTCTTCTTCATCACCTAGTTCAAATAAGTTAAGTGGTGCTGTCGCAGTTTCATTTTGGCTTATTTGATCATATTCTTCCGCGTTATTTGAAAGATTGTTATCAGAGTTTTGCTGTGTACTTTCCATTTGAGGTTGCTCATCAACTACTTTTTTAGGTCTTCCCCTGCCTTTTTTTGGAGTTTCATTAACTGGCTGTGCTACCTCTGTAACTACTTTTTTAGGTCTTCCTCTTCCTTTTTTTGGCTGTACTTCTTGAACTGGCTCTGGCTTACTACTTTCTACATTATTGGCACTTTGATTTTCTTGACTAGGTATATCTTCTAAAATATCATCAATTTCTTGTGTTTGAGCTGGCTGTACCCTTTTTAAAGCAGAGGTATTAGCATTAGTATTTTCTTGCATTTTTCTAACATTTTGGGTATTTATTGCTGATGGAATAATAACTGGTTCTGTAAGATTACTTTTGCCTATATTTTTTTCTATTAAATCTAGATTTTTCTCATCACTTGTGGCATTTTTTTGTTTTGTAAATTTTACAGACTTATTATTTTTTAAGCTTGGTGGCGTATACTCTTTAGATGGAGTGCTACCTGTTGGTGCAAATGAAATTATTTCTTGGTATTTCATGCTGTTAGCCTCTAATACTGCTTTTACATTTAAAGGTAAAAATTTTGCAATTAATCTTAATTGTGAATCTGTGTATTGGCTAGCAATATGGTCAAAGCTTTCTACATATTTTTCTTCATTTCCACCTATTTTTTTATAATGATTTAAGATGTTTTGAATTTCAACTTCACTAACATCTCCTTCGTTTTCTACTTTGTAATCAACGTCTTCAGAATCAATATGATAATATACTTTTGCTTCTTTTTTAGTACGTGGTCTTGCTAATAATTCACAAACTTGCGTAATGCTTCTATCTTTTCCAAGTAGTGCATTATATACCCCTATACCAAATAATTTAACTAATAATGGCTCTGACTTTTCTCTTCTATCTGTACAAATTAAAATAATTGGTATATCTGCTCCAGACTGATTTGTTGCTTCATCACTAATACTATCCATTTTTTCAAAAATAAATTTATCTATTGTATCATAATTATTATTTGAAAATGGTTGTAAATCTTCACTAATGATAATTCTATCATAAGTTTTATCTCTTTGTAACTCTTTTATAATTGCGTTAAAATAATATACATTTTTAGCTGAAATAATTTCTTTGTATTCTTGTTGATACTTTTTAATTATAGATTCAGAAATGTTTTCATTATTAACTGCAAATAATACTTTCATTTGTTTAACCCCTCCAACCTCTTACAACGATGGCAAAAATTAAAGGCAATACTTGGCAAATTACCATTACTGTAATAATAGCAACTAATACTCCAAAACCTTTATCTTGTACATCTAATCTTCTAATTCCAATAACATAACGGTAAATTGCTGCAAATACAATTCCTACAAATCCAAAGGGAATACTATATATTCTAATAATATTTAAAAGATAAGCTGCTAGTCCATAAGTGTTATCCCCGTATGCTTCTTGATATTCTTCTAAACTTTTTAAAGCTTTATCTTTTAATTGTGCTAAATTTGTTGTTGCAGTTGTTTCAGATGTTAATACATTTTGTGTATTACTTGTTGCATATACTGAAACTGTTCCAAATATAATTAAAAAAATAAATAAAATTGTTATTACTTTTTTCATGAATTTATTTGCCCCTTCCATATTTTGTTCAATTTTCCATTTTTTATACTTATTATATAATACAATAAAGTATGGAAAATAGCAAGAAAAAAAGTGATATTTTTTAAATTAATATTAACTATTTAACTATATGTAATACTAATTATTCACTAACTTGTAATAACTGCATTTTCTTTTCCAACTATTTCCTGAAATTGCTCCAATATTTCTTTGGTTAAATATATTCCACTTTTTACCATATCTAGCTTTTCGCCATTTTGAATTTGCATTTGCATATTGCTTTTTTCTCCGCTGAAAAAAGTAAATTGCTCCTTTTAACTTTTCTTTGGTTTCATCATTTAAATTAGTTATATTTATTCTAAAAATTTCTTTTTTTATGTCTGCAAATTCTGTAATGTTTCTTGCTACAATTTTTGGCTCTTCATCTTCTCTTATGCTTAATCTTCCTTCTACTAAAACAATATTATCATTTATTAAAATATTAGCACAATTTTGGTAGCAACTATCAAATGCAATTATTTCGGTTTGTCCATATAAATCCTCCACGGTAATAAATGCCATTAGTTTATTGTTTTTAGTATATTTCTTTTTAACAGAAGTAATAATACCTGCATAAGTAACATTTTGATTATCTTGTAAGCCTAGAGATTTAGGCTCTTGCTCTAATTGTTGCGATCCATCTTCTAAATCAGATTCTGCATTTTGATTAAAGCTTCTTAACATCATAGTGTTAATATTAGTTCTTTTTTCAATTTGCTCTTTTAGCTTTTCTAGTGGATGACCTGAAATATATAAGCCTAACATTTCCTTTTCCATGCCAAGCATTTCCTTATCTGCATATTCTGGCAAAACTGTATATTGATATTTTATTTCTTCCATTTCTTTAGAACTTCCGCCTAAATCAAACATACTCACTTGCCCTGCAAAACTTTTTTTGCTAGTATCATTAATCATGTCAATAATAGCTTCAAAAGATGCTATCAATGTTTTTCTTGTTTGACCTAAAGTATCAAATGCTCCTGCTTTTATTAAACTTTCTATACATTTTTTATTAACTTGTGCATCTTTTATACGCTCACAAAAATCACTAAAATCTTTAAATTCTCCATTTTTGTTTCTTTCAGCTACAATTTCATCTACTGCTGATGTTCCTACATTTTTAATGCTTCCTAGTCCAAAACGAATTTGGTTTTTGTAAGCAGTAAATCTTGTATTACTTTTATTTATATCTGGCTTTAATATTTCTATTCCAAGCCTTTTACACTCTTCAATATATCCCGGTACTTTATCTAAATTTCCCAAAAAGCTATTAAGCATTGCTGCCATAAATTCTGCTGGATAGTAAGTTTTTAAATATGCTGTTTGATAAGATACTACCGCGTATGCTGCTGCATGTGATTTATTAAATGCATATTTTGCAAACTCTGCCATTTCATCAAATATTTTATTAGCAGATGCCTCATCTATTCCATTTCTTACACAACCCGGCACTATAATATTTCCTTGCTCATCTGTTTGACCATGTATAAATATTTCTCTTTCTTTTGCCATTACATCTAGCTTTTTCTTACCCATTGCACGCCTTACTAAATCTGCTCTTCCTAGTGAATACCCTGCTAAATCCCTTACTATTTGCATAACTTGCTCTTGGTACACCATACAACCATAAGTAACTTGTAAAATTGGTTTTAGGGCTGGATGGGTATATACAGCATGATCTGGGTCTTTTTTATTTGCAATATATCTTGGAATTTGGTCCATTGGACCTGGGCGGTACAAAGAAACACCAGCAATAATATCTTCTAAACAGTCTGCTTTTAACTCTTTCATAAAGTTTGTCATTCCTTGACTTTCAAATTGAAAAATACCAACGGACTCACCATTTTGCCATAATTTATATACATTAGGGTCATTAATGTTTTCATCAAATTTTACATCAATTCCTCTATTTTGTTTTACTAGGTCTATTGTGTCTTTTATAACAGTTAAGGTACGAAGACCTAAAAAATCCATCTTTAAAAGGCCAAGTTCGTCTAATGTAGTCATAATGTATTGTGTAGAAATTGCCCCATCTCTTACATAAAGTGGCACATAATTAACAACTGGCTCTTTTGTAATAACAATTCCACAAGCATGCGTAGAAGCCTGCCTTGGCATACCTTCTAATGCCATTGCAATATCTAACATTTTTTTTATTTCTTCACTATTTTCGTAAAGTTCTTTTAGTTCTCTATTTTGCTGCATTGCTTTTTTTATTGTTATATGTATTTCGTTTGGTATCATTTTTGCAAGTTTGTCAGCTTCTGCATAAGGCATATCTAGCACTCTTGCAACATCACGAATAACCATTCTTGCAGACATTGTACCAAAGGTAATAATTTGCGAAACATGGTCTTTTCCATATTTGTTTTCAACATATTCAATAACCTTGTCCCTTTTTTCAAAGCAAAAGTCCACGTCAAAATCTGGCATGCTAATTCTTTCGGGATTTAAAAAACGTTCAAAAAGAAGTCCATATTTAATTGGGTCAACATCTGTAATACCTATGCTGTATGCAACTATAGAGCCAGCTCCAGATCCACGCCCTGGTCCTACTGGAATGTCATGTGTTTTGGCATAATGTATATAATCCCACACAATTAAAAAGTAATCCACATACCCCATTTTTTGAATAACACCAAGCTCATATTTTGCTCTTTCTAAAATTTCTTGTGGTATGGTACCTGCTTTTCCATATCTTTGCTCTAGTCCATCCATTGTAAGCTTTTCTAAATAATCATAATGTGTTTTATATTCTTCTGGTACATCATAATTTGGAAGTATGGTATGACCAAACTCAAATTCTACATTACATTTTTCTGCTATTTTTACAGTATTTTCAATTGCGTCAGGTACATTTTTAAAATAGTCTGCCATTTCTTCTGGTGATTTTACATATAACTCATCTGTATCAAAACGCATCCTGTCTTCATCTGTCATTCTTTTCCCTGTTTGAATACATAAAAGTACCTCGTGGTTATATGCATCTTCTCTTTTTAAATAATGTGCATCATTAGTAGCAACTAGTGGTATGTCTAGGTCTCTTGATAACTGTATTAATTTTTGGTTTGCTAATACTTGCTCTTTAATTCCATTATTTTGAATTTCTAAATAATAATCGTCACCAAATAAGTTTTTAAACCATAAGGCTACTTCTTTTGCCTTTTCCATATCATTTTCAAGTATTGCTTGATTAACTTCTCCTGCAAGGCAAGCACTACAACATACCAAGCCTTCATGGTATTCTTCTAATACTTCATGGTCTATACGAGGCTTATAATAAAAGCCTTCTATATAACCTATTGAAACTAATTTTGCCAAATTTTTATAACCATTATTGTCTTTTGCAAGCAAAATAAGGTGGCTATATTTAGCATCTAAATTTGGATCTTTGTCAAATCTAGAGCGAGGCGCAACATAAACTTCGCAGCCAATAATTGGTTTTACACCATTTGCTTTACATGCTTTATAAAAGTCAATTGCACCAAACATGGCTCCATGGTCTGTAATAGCCATTGTATCCATTCCAAGTTCTTTTGCACGTACTGGCAAATCTTTTATTCTATTTGCTCCATCTAATAAGCTAAACTCACTATGTATATGTAAATGTACAAAATTTGACATTTTTTAGGTTCCTTTCCTTTTGTTTCATATTTCTTACTTTGCATAATTATATTACATTTAATAAAAAAAGAAAAGGGGGTAAAATTTTTCTTTTATCCCTTTTCTATGATAATTATAAGTAACTTTATTCACATATAATATTTATAAAAAGTTTTATGGTTGTTGCCATTTTAATATTGGAAATCCCTTATTTATTCCTTCAGTATCTTGTTTCCATACTTCTTTATTTTCCTCATTTTCTTCATTTAATTTTGTAACAAAATCTGTTAATTTCATTTCAGTCTCTGTCATTTTTACTACTTCTGCTTTATTACTACCATCTATTTCAAACCCATTATTGCTACTTTTTTCAGAATAATAGCAATTAGAAACACTACATCCTTCATTAATAAGTCCAATTAGTGAGCCTACTTTTGGTTCAATACCATTTCCATTTATTACTCCAACATTATAACAATTATTAATTTTACCTACATCATATACGGTCCCTGCTACGCCTCCTATATTTAATCCTCCCACTGAACTAGCACTAATATTTTCTATGTTATAGCAGTTCGATACTGTTCCTTTATTGATACCCACTACCCCACCAATACAAGGTCTTATATCTGTAGCTGTTCTAGAGTTTAAATTTATATTTCCGATATTATAACATTCTGTAACGGCTCCTCCATTGCCGCTACACACTCCTCCACAACTTATCATATTCACTCCATCATTTTCAGCATCAAATTCAATATTAGCTTGATTACCACATTTTATTATTTTACCACTACTGAAACAAGTAATTCCTCCAGCATAGCCTGATCTACTACTATTTTTTATTTTCCCTGATACTATACAATTTTGTATCTCTCCACTCATCGTATTTTGTCCACAAATACCAGCAACATATGCTTGTTTCTCACTTGCATATATATTAATATTTAATAATTTTAGATTTTGAATTGTACCATAATTTTTTGAGAATAAACCTATTTTTTCATATAACTCTTCATTGTTTTTATTAATATATAAACCATTTATAAAATTACCATTTCCATCAAATGTTCCTGCAAAATTTTTTTCTTTATTATCTTCTGTTGTTATCCCTATTGTTTTAAAACCTTCCCCTGTTGTTAATAATGTTTTTAAATTTCCTTCATAACCATATTTTCCATAATCTGTCCTATTTGCATCTACATAAGATTTAGTTGAATTAAAATCTAAACTGAGCCCCAGTTTTACTGTTTTTCCTTCATAATTATTAGTTCCAGTTGTTACATTATATGCAAATACTACTAAATCCTCTATACTATTTATTGTATAAGTATTTTCGCCTTCGCTTTCTTCCAATTTTCCCGGAGCTGAATCTATTACTTTTTCTACTACTATTCCTGTTTGTGTTTCATGTAACGAATCTTCTAGTTCGCCTATGCTAGATATTTCGTTTTTTACTGCTTCATCTGTTTTTTCTTTTGCTTTTTTAGCTCCGCTTATTATTCCATTTTCTCCAAATACTGCTGTTATACTTACACCTGCTAATATTAATAATACCACTATGGTTACCACTAATGCAATTAGCGTTATTCCTTTGTTTTTCAACACTTTTTCCTCCTTCGCGACTTTTCTTTAAGGTTTATACTTAAAGAAAATGCAAAAATGCTTGTAATAAGCTGTATCACTTAATTACAAGCATTTTTTAATGTTCAAAAAATGAGGAATTTCTTGAATTTTTTGAAAAAATATTTATACAAAACTTTTCTTTTTTTCCTTGACATTGTAGGCTTTTATTGCTATCATAAGTATATAAAAATTTTCTTTAAGTATAAACCTTAAAGAAAATTTTTTTGTTTTTTACTTTGTAATAGTATATATTTATTTTTTATAATAAGCCCACTATTCATAGTAATAACCCCACTGTCTATTTCTCTGCTAAAATTCTTGCCATTTGTATACCTGATGCAGAAGCCATCATAAGACCTCTTGTCATTCCTCCGCCATCTCCAATAGAGTATAAACCTTTAACACTAGATTCAAAATTATTATCTATTACTACTTGATTACTGTAAAATTTAATTTCTGGGGCATAAAGTAAATTATCTGGGGCAGCAAATCCTTCTACTACTTTATCCATACTGCGAATAAAGTTTAAAATGTCAGTCATGGTTCGGTAACCAATTGCGTATGTAATATCACCCGGAACAGCTGATTTTAAGGTTGGCACTACACTGTTTTGACTTAAGTCTTGCTCCCATGTTCTTTTTCCTCTATAAATATCTCCTAACCTTTGTACTAATATATTTCCTGCACCTAATTCATTTAGGTTTTTAGCTACATTTCTTCCATATTCAATTGGTTTATTAAATGGATATGTAAAATGATGTGATACTAAAATAGCTAAATTAGTGTTCTGGCTTTTTCTTTCCTTATATGAATGTCCGTTTACCAAACTCAAATTATTGTCATATACCTCTGATGCTACAAATCCACTTGGGTTTTGGCAAAAGGTTCTTACTTTATCTTTAAATGGTCCCGGTCTTCCTACAAACTTGCCTTCATACATATATGTATTAATATCTTTCATAATTTCATCTGGTAGTTCGTACCTAACACCAATATCTACAATTCCAGAAGTTGTTTTTATTTTATGCTTTTCACACATATCAACAAGCCAATTAGCACCTTTTCTTCCTACTGCCAAAACTACATTGTCTGCATAAACTTCATCTAGCTGTGCTTCTTCATTTAAAAGCTGACTTGCAGGTTTTATTTTAACACCTTTAACTTCATTTTTTTCTATAATTAGGTCTTGTACTATTGTTTGATATCTCATTTCTACATTGTGTTCTTGTAAATAGTCTTCAAGCTTTTTATACAATTCGTGTGCTTTTTCTGTTCCTAAATGACGAATAGGAATATTTATTAAAGTAAGTCCTTCTTTTTTAGCTTTATCATAAATTTTTTTAATTTCTTCTTTATGTTCTGTTCCTTCTAGTTTTGGATCTGCACCAAATTTTAAATAAATTTTATCAGCATAATCTATTAGCTCTTTGGTTTTTGGAACTCCTACATATTCATGTAAAATTCCACCTATATAAATGTCGTCATCTTCTTTATTATATAATGATAGTTTTCCGTCAGAAAATGCTCCTGCTCCTGAAAAGCCACTTGTAATATTGCAAAATGGCTTACATCTAATACAATTTCCTGTTTTATCAATTGGGCAGTATCTATCTTCTACCTTTTTTCCTTGTTCAATTAGCAAAACTTTTTTACACTTATGTAACTGTATTAATTCATAAGCAGTAAATATTGAGCTTGGACCCATCCCTACTATAATTACATCATATTTTTCTTTCATTTTTTATATACTTTCCTTTCATACTTTTTGAGCACACTTTATTAAGTTACATAGTAATTATATATTCTTATTTATTTTTTGTATAGTACATTTTATAAACTAATTTTAAAAAATCTTTTCGACACATTTTTCATATAAATTTTAAGACCTTATTTTTATCATAAAAATAAGGTCTTATATCTTATTTAGTTAATTTAGAATGATATTCCACTGATTTTTCATAGTTTTTCATTACTTCTTCTTTTGATAATGCCCTACTATATAACCTTAAGCAATAAGCGTTCATTTTCGAATATTGCCAATACCCGCCATTCCATTGAGAAGAACGCCCAATACAAAAATATTTTAAGTTTGGTAAATTATTCTTTACAAAATTATCCCACTGTTTCTTATTATAATTTCCACTGTATAATTCTTCTCCGTCAAGATAAACAGTTTGTTTATAGTATTCTCCATCTTTACCTTCTACTGTATATGCATTAGAGGTATCTACAGTTATGGTTATATAACAACCTTCTCTTAATTTACTTAAATCTATGTCATAACAAATATTCCAACAATACCCTTTTTCGCTAAAATCTGAAACCGCATCCTCTCCCCCTAACATGCCTGCATTCCACGATAATCTGCCTTCACTATCATCCCA
>CANQGW010000009.1 GCA_947623555.1 uncultured Clostridia bacterium | reverse complement strand
CAAAAAATGGAGCGGAAAACGGGGCTCAAACCCGCGACCTCTGCCTTGGCAAGGCAGCGCTCTATCAACTGAGCTATTTCCGCATATGCTTTTATAAAAGCATATTTATAATAACAAATTTTTATAAAAAAGTCAAGGTACTAGCTTTAAAAATTCCATAATATAATCAAAAACCTCTTTCTTTTGTATTGCTTTTTGTACTTGCACATCTAATACAGCTAACGTTTTTCCTTCAATTTGAATTTTTGCTTCCCCTATTACATCATTTTCGTTAACTGGCGCTTCTAAATAATACATTGAATTAAATTCTACTGTAATTTTATCTATTAAATTACTTTCTATTGCCATTTTAGGGTATTCTAATTTACTTATTGTAAGTTTTACATCACTTGTTTTTCCCTTATTTACATATATGCGATTTTCATTTAATTGTTTCCAACTTTCAAATTGAGCTTTTACTATTTCATCTAAATTCACAACCTTATATGTTTTATATGCATATTCTATTAATTTTATGCTATCAGATGTTCTAATTTTTTTAGTATCTGCTCCTAACACTACTGTAATAATATCTAAATCTCCTCTTTTGCATGCTGTTACTAAACACCTGCCCGCACCATTTGTAAAACCTGTTTTTACTCCATACACACCGTTTAAATTTCCAAGAAGTTCATTTGTATTTGATATTATATGTGACTTTCCATTAATTGTAATGTTATAGTTTTTAGAACTTACAATTTCTTTAAATTTAGGTATATTTAAAGCATAATCTGCCATACACGCAAGTTCGTATGCAGTAGTATAGTGCTGTTTCTCATCTAGTCCATGTGGTGTTATAAAATGGCTATTTATTAGCCCCATTTCTTCGGCTTTTTTATTCATAAGATTACTAAAGCCTTCTATACTTCCGCCCACATGAATTGCAAGTGCTACTGCAGCATCATTTCCTGACCTTAACATTAAACCATATAACAAGTCATGTACTGTAATTTTGTCATTTGCTTTTAACCCTAACCTTGACCCTCCTGTCCCTGCTGCTTTTTTATCTATTGTTACTATATCAGATAAATTAGCATTTTCAAGTACTACTATACTGGTCATTATTTTTGTAGTACTTGCCATAGGTACTTGTTTTTCACCATTTTTTTCATATAGTATTGTTTTAGAGTTTCTATCAAATATAAGACCTATTCTAGCATTTAATTTTGGCATATCTGTTGCTTTACTTACTGTTTGTATAGTTTCTTCTTCAATAAGTTTATAGTCTATTTGCTCATTATCTTCTAAATTAGCAAAAGATAAACTAATACTTAAGATCCAAAATGTAATAACTAAAAATGAACCTACTCTTATTTTATTATTACGGCTTATTTTCTTGTGTTTATTGTCCATAAAAAATCACCTTATAAATTATATTTAATAAGGTGATTTTTTATTCTTAATATTTTTAAGCATTATATCCTTCTTCTTTGATCTCTTGCTTGTGCATCTCCCCATGGGGTTCTTTCATATTCTTCATCTTCCAAATTTTCTTGCTTTTGAGCTTTTTCCATTTCAGAGTTTCCTATCTCCTCATTTACCCTTTCTTTTGCTTCTGCTAAATTTAAGTTTTCTTCTCCTAACATATAGTTTAGTATTTTAGTTGCGTCATTTTTTTGATATCCCTCTTTTACAAGCATATCTATAAATTCTTCAGCATGTGCTACTAAATACATTTGATTATATTTAATTCCATCTTCTATATCAAGTTCATTTTTTTCGGCTTGCTCATAAGCATCAGTTTGCCTATCTGGGTCTGCCTTTCTATTTTTAATAGAAGTACTTTCATTTACTGCCCTAGAATTATAATTTCTTCCTTTTACCTCTATATCATGTGATAGCCAATCTCCGTTTCTTCCTTGCCTTGCCTCTTCTATTTCTAAATAACCATATTGATCAATATCAATATTTATACGGATATCCCTTATATCTTTATCTACATTATTTAAACCTTTTGTTTTCATTACTTGATAAGGAACCTCTTTGGTTACAGGGTTACCGTCATCACCTAGGCTAACGGTCTCTTGCCTTACAGATGTTTGAGATGGTTCAAAATATCGAGATGGCTTGATGCTTCCGTCTTTATCTATATACTCTGCTCTAACTATTCCCTCTATATCACGATAAAAATATAAATTTGGTTCTAAATTTGGATGGTCTTTATATAAATTACTGTTTTCTCTAATAAATAGTACATTATGAGATGGTATTCCTTTTTTACTTGCTATCTCTTCTTCTTTAGAATTTTCGCTTGACACATCTTCTTTAAGTTCTTCATCTTCCTTAACTTTTTCATCATTATCCTTTTCTTCAGTTACAGATTCTTGTTTTTCTTTTTGCTTAATATATTCTCTTTCTTCTTTACTTAAAACTATGTCATCTTTTTGTAATTCTTCTGGTAACTCAAAGTCTAAATCTTCTAATTTTAACCTTTGTACATATCTTTCATCTATTTTCTTTAAATTTTCTATATATTCTGGCATAAATTCAAGCTTGCCTTGTGTATTTACAGTAGCAATTAAGCTATTAGTTTTGCCTGAATAAATTTCATAAGTAACTGCTTTTTCTTTTTCATTTTCAATTTTTGCAATATAGATATCATTTTCAGCCAAACCGCTTCCTTTAAAATTGAAATCTTTATAATAAGTTATACTATCTAAACTTTCATCTTGTGTTTGATCCTTTTCAATTAAAGCACTTATTTGTAACATTTTTTGCTTAATTTCCTGTTCATTATTTTGTTTCATGGTATAATTACTCCTTGTTTTTATAAATTTGTACCCAAAATGTTAGATTATTAGTCTAGCATTTTGGGTTTATTAAATAATCTTTTGTTAATTTGCACTAAATGACATTACAAAATCGGTTCCTTCTTTAAGCTGCATTACAAATGTTTTTGTAATTTCCTTACTTTTTGCAACAGTGTTATCAGTTATTTTCACTGTATATAAGTAAATATCACCTTGTTCAGAAAGTTCAGTAAATTCAATTTTGTTATATTCGTAAAAATTATTCTTTATATATTTTATGTATTTTTCTAATGTGCTAAAATTATTTTTTTTGAAAGTTTCATCTAGTTTATTATAAGCTGTTTCATAATCCTTTGTATTTAACATTTTTATATATTTATCGATATTTACCATTACTTTTCTTTGTGCAGACAAGTTATTATAATCACTTTTAAACTGATCAGTCTCTATTGTGTAGTTATCTAAAGTAACTTCATATTCCATAGCATTATAAACTTTAAAAATATAATAGTTATCATATTCATCTACACAAGTATATTCCTTATAGCTATCATTATTTTCTACCGCATATTGTGCTAATTCAATTATGTTTAAATTTTTCATATAGTTTTCATATTCTTCATAACTATTAAAATCACTATATTGTTTTCTGTTATTAGCATCTAATCCTTGTAATGTTGGTTTATTTTCATTTACATATTCTTCAAATTTTTCATATGTTTTAAATCTAATATCTCTATATTGTTTATTTAAAGTACTATATGCTTTTTGGGTATTATATAATGCATTTTGTACATAATCTAATAAATATACCTTCGCTATTTCTTCTTGGGATAGAGTAGAATATTTTACCTTATTATAATTATTCGCTTCTATTTTCCTTTCTTGTTCTTCTTCAGTTTGTGCTGCTTTTTGTATCGCTTCTTCATATTGTGATTTATCACATTCTTGTACATCAAAAGTTTGTGTCGCACTATCAAGGTTAATATGAAAGTAGTATTCGCTTTTATCAATTTTACACTTCATTTCGTAATAACTAGACTGTACTCCCGCTAATTCATAAAGCTCTATTATGTTTAATTCACCATTATTAAAATTTGTGTTTATTTTTTCAAATAAATTATTAATAGTAATATCTTTATTCTCTATAAATTCTTTACTTAAAATACCATAAATAGCCTCTTTGTTTTGAACTGTACAAGCATTTATATATGCTTGTATACAATTTTCTAAAGTAAAATATATATTTTCATTATTTACTTTTTTAGGTTTTAATCCATTAATTATTAAATTTGGAGTTGCTTGTCCTTCAACATATTTATCATACTCTTCAGTGAGTATTTTTGTTTCTTCATTTTTTTTCAAAAGCGTAAATAGCAATATAATACAAATAATAATAATTAATATAATTAATGTGATTATTATCTTTAACTTTTTCACTCTTTCACCTCATATTTTATTTTTGACTTGCAGGAAAATATCCAAAAATATTGCTTGAATTGATAGGATACTTTCCTGTAGAAACAGTACTTGAGGCCCATCCAGAACTACCAGAGTTTCCTTCTACCGTATATACAAATGCTCCATCGCATCCTGTTACAATACCTGTATGGTCTGCTGGACTTGCATCTCCCCAATAACCACCTTCATCCCAATTAAAAAATATAATATCTCCAGGTGAAGGGGTATAGTTTCCTCCATAAAAGTTACCATATTCCCATTCATTTCTTGATTTCAAATTTCTATATTCATTTGAGCAACCTACATACGATTCCTTAAGTACACTAGGAATAAGTCCCATTTGGTCAAAGCAGTAACTAACAAACATTGCACACCAGTTATCCCCCCAGAATTGTACACCATCACTTGTTTTATAGTTAGTAAATCTTGTATGATTTTCTCCTACAAATTGTAAAGCAAAATCTACTACTCCCTCTCCAGATTCTGTCCAATAAGTTTTAGTATGCGTATAATACCCAGCTGAAAATAATGCCCATTCTGCATCTCTTCTTGTCCTTAATCCAGGAGCATATTTGCCATTTGAATATGTAGGTTCTGACATATATTCCGTATATAATTTATGAGTATAATCTACATTTTTTTCAAAATATTTTTCATTATCAATATTAGGATTCCAATATTGATTATATGCTTCTACAAAGCCAGATAAATTATAATTATATGCTCTTAATGTAAGTGCATATTCTTGATATGTAGTTAAGTTTAATCCTAATCCCTTTACTAATGCTCTTTTTTCTGCAATAATTTCGTCTTCTACAGCATCAACAATTTCTTTTTCTATATATATATCACGTTTTTCATAATTTTGCATTATTTCTTCTTTAGTATATTCAGTATATCCATTTTTTACTAATCTATCATAATTATATTTTATAGTTATTCCATATCCAACTGTTGGATTATCAAAACCATCGTTAAATACCTTATATTTTGTTCCATCTTCGTTCAAATCTGGCGTACTATTTCCAAATTCCCAATATCTAATTAAGTTTTTTAATTCTCCTCCAGCCGAAATAAGATTACCTTCTTTATATATATCATATGGAAATTCTGTCACACCATATTTAGCATTGCCTGTTGCTACATACATAATGTATCTTATGATATTTTCCATATTTTCTGTTCTTTCACTTTTTCTAAGCATATTTATAAAGATATCAAATCCACTTTGTAAATCACCAAAGGCACTTCTAGTACCACCATTTGTCAAAACATACCTCGTTCTTAATAACTTTATAATGTCTTCTGCCTTGTCCTCTTGCTCTACTGTGCCTTGTTGATATGTAGTAGTTGTTGTTGTTATCTGTATTGATTTTTTTTCATTTATTTTGTATTGAACTGTACTTCTTCCATAAGTAGTACCACCTTGCCTTTCTATAATATAATTGTCATGATTTGGCTTTGTTTCTGGTTCAATATAATTTCGTTCATCTTCTGGTGGAATAACGGTTACTTGTGGAGTTGGTTCTAATATATTATAATTCATCTTTTTATTAATTATCCATGTATTTGCAGAAATCAACTTTATTGTCGGTTCAATTGTTTTTATTGTTTCAGTTTGAACTTCTTCTTGAGTTTCTCCTATACTAGGATCATATGTTTCTACTCTTGTTACTTCATTATTGGGTCCAAGATGTTGTATACTAGTTTCACTTGCCACTTGATATGTATGTGTAACGACTGTTTCTATACTTGTCTCATTTTGCATAACACCTATAATAATTTCTGTCTCATTTAGAACTTTTTCTGCAATTGCCATTACAAACTCTGGGTTATTTGTAATAGCAAGTAAATCTGCTAAAAATTCAAATGGCATAACATATTGTAATATATAATTTTTATAATTTAATGATTTTTTAGTTATCTCTGAAGTTACTGTACCATCAGATGCTGTTGTTCTTCTTAAACTTGCTAAACAAATATTATCATTTTCTACTGAAAAACAATTTAGAATTTCATCAGTGTTCATATTATTAAATTCTTCTAATGGGACATACTTCATTTCTTGTAAATCATCAATTGATGATCCTATTTTTTTGACATATACTCTACCATAATATTTATATGGATCTTCTCCTATTACACCTCTATTTATTTCCTGTGTTACTAATTCTGCAGCATACATTCTTTCTATATTTCCATCAGTAAGTTGCATATTCTTTGTGTCTATTTTGGAATCCTCTAGCATTTTTTTTAATTCGGAGATCATTGCATCATCTATAACAACAGAATTATCTTGAATATTATATTTAACCGGATTTTCTTTTATATAATTAGACACTTTTTCTGAATAACCTTCCATCAAAGCGTCAAAAGCTCCACTTAATAGAATTATTATTATTATAAACGGTAATGAAATAGATAATAATTTTATTAAAAAGCTAAATGTAACCTTTTTAATAACTGTTTTAATTTTTTTTGTGTTTTCTGAAAAATTTGCCATATTTTACCTCTTCTATATTAACGCTACATTTATTTGTACTGTATTTTTTTCCTTTCCATTAATATAATCGTCATAATTTTTTATAATATCTAAAAATTGAATCTCTTTAATAATTCTTTCGTTATTATAGATTTTATAGAAAGTTATGTTTAATGTAGTTGCAAAGTTATCTTTTATTAATAATCTTTCATTATCAAATTGACTAATGTTAGAATAATATTTTAAATTATTATTGTCCAATAGACTCATTGATTCATTATTTTGTTTTGTATCAATCATTATTGTTTTGCCTGAATTATTTATAAATTGTATCTCATATATTTCATAATCTACATAAACTTGTTTTGCTACCACTTTAACACTTATGTTATCTTTTGTAACCTCTTTTTGTATTTCTTTTTTATATAAAAATTGATTTAAACTTATTTTATCTTGTCCATCTTCTTTAGTATAAAATATATAATCTGTTTGTGGCTGATTAGTAGTATATCCACCATTTGATAAAACATTATCATAATATGTAACTTGATATACTCCCTCATACATACTTTCTTCTATTTTAAAAGTTTTATTTTGAGTAAATATTTTTTTATAATAGTTGTTAATAAATGTATTAATATTAGGAAATATTGCTTGCTTACAATCATTTGTTATTAAATAATAAGCATCTTGTACATTTCCATTATTACAAAAATTAATAAATTTGCTAATTATACTTTTGGGTAAAGTATTTGTATTACTATTTTGTATATTATTATTTACTGTTTCATTTGAATGTAGTAGGCTACTATCACTATTATTTACATTATTTACTGTAGAATTATTAGAATATTGAGCATTTATTATACCATATTCTCTTTCTTTACTTTCTCTATTAAAATATACTAATGCCCTAAATAAAATTAGAAAAAAGGCTACAAATATGATTACAACAATTATTGTTTTTCTATTTTGATTATAAAACCTAATTAGTTGATTTATCATATATGTAACCCTCCTAAATTATATCCAATTATTCATAGTTCTAACTGCATTTGAATATTTATTAATATTTGATTCTGGTATGCCTCTCTTTTTCATTGATTTTTCTATTTCTTGTAATTCTTTTTTACTTCCATTTACTTGTGAAGCAACTTGTGCAAGCATAATTCTATCATCTGAATTTCTTTGTTTTCCAAATCCCTCTGCTTTCATTGCACCAATAATAATATCATTGTCTGTAATACCATATTGCCTATATGTTATTGCTTCTTTCATTGCTTCTTTTGCTTCTTTTGCAGAAGATAGTCCTAATTTTTCTTGATATTTTCTTCTTAATTCTCTATCTTTTATAAATTGTGCATCCATTTTTGCTTGCTGTCTTGCTTTTTCAGCTTCTGCTCCATTTGCCGCTACATTATATGTAGAACCTATATTTTCAACAGTGTTACCCAATCTTGAAGGTATAGAAGTCATATTTTGTGCCATAGATGAAACCCCTGAACCTGCAATCCATCCAGCTCCTGCCCCTGCTGCTCCATACTTAAATACATTACTAAAATCATCTGATACTAATCCTGCTGCCACTCCTATAGTGCCAGCTGTAGCTGCTCCTAATCCTTTTAGAGCCATTCTAGCCATTTTAGGTCCTGCATATTTCATTCCTTTACCTGTTACTACTGCAACTCCTCTAAATATATCTTTTGCTCTTTGTGATTTAGTACGTCTTACTGACGTTGATCCTTGTTCTCGCATTGGTTCTTGCATTGGTATTGAGCCTTGTCCTGGTGTTGATCTTTGTCCTAGTTCTGGTTCTTGCATTGGTATTGATCTTTGTCTTGGTGTTGTTCCTTGTCCTTGCATTGGTTCTTGCATTGGCATCGTTCCTTGTCCTAGTTCTAATTCTTGCATTGGCATTGATCCTTGTCCTAGTTCTGGTTCTTGCATTGGTATTGATCTTTGTCTTGGTGCTGGTTCTGGTGTTGTTCTTGAGCTTGGCATTGATCCTTGTCTTGGTGCTGGTTCTGGTATTGTTCTTGATCTTGGCATTGATCCTTGTCTTGGTGCTGATGCTGGTGTTGTTCTTGATCTTGGCATTGTTCCTTGTCCTTGCATTGGTTCTGGCATTAATATCGGTCTTGATGTTGGTTCATCATGTGAACTATCTCCATATGCCTCTCTTCCCATTGAATCAATTTCATCATCACCATATCCTGAATCTCTTAAAATATTTGCATACTCTTCAGCAGAATATCCCATATCTGCTTGCTGATTGTGCTCTCTTGCCATCGCATCTCTTTCTTGAGGATCCCATGCATCCGTTCCATAATTATCATCATATGCAGCAAGCATTGCCTGTTGTGGAGTCATTGCTGTTTCTATTGGTTCTGCCGTTTCATCTCCACCTGCTCTTATGGTCTCGTCATGTCCATTTTCATACATTCTATCCATTAATTCATCAGTATCTTTACCTTTATCATGTCCTCTATTTAATCTTTGGTTACTCCTATCATTTGATCCATTTCCTCTATTACCCTTTTCACTTTTCTTACTTCTACCTAATACTTTTCCTAATTGATTGATTCCTTGCATTGCCAAAGCTCCACCTAATGCAGAACCGCCTGCTAATGTTGAAGCTTTTTCAAATCCAAATAGTTTACGCATTATTTTTTCTGCTTGTAATATAAATCCAAGCGCCACCAAAGCATAAATAAGGTTATCGGCTACCATATCCATTGCACTACCTATTAAAACAGTATATAGAATTAAATGTACTGGCTGGATTAGCAAGTTATACATATACTCCTTAAACCATGTTGAAAATCCTTGAGCGCTACCATCGTGCATTTTATCAAGAGGATACGTCATTGCCATTAGAGGCGCAATAATTGTTAAAAATGTCATCATCAATAGTCTTTTTAAGTATCTAAATAAGAATAATATTGTATACATTACTAATGCCAAATATATAACTGTATATCCAAATTGCCTCATTGCTATGTCATCTTCTGTTATGTTTTGTGGTTCTAACTGTAATTCAATTCTAGCTTTTCCCATTAAATTTGATGGCCAGATAAATAATTCGGTACTAGGGTTATCTGTATCTGGTACAATTATTCCTGTATCCCTAAATCTATTAGCTAATTCGCTATCTGTGCTAAACACTTTTGTTCCATCATCATATTGATATTCTTTTAAATCTTTTTCACCATCTTCAGTAACATCTACCGAAGTTCCAATTATTATTCCATAGTCATCATTTTGTGTATTAACTGCTTTAACTATTTCCTCAACCATGGTTGTTGCAAAAGCCATTATATAATGCATAAAAAATAATAAACACATAGCTACAAGCCAATCCATTAATCGTTGTTTATATTTTGCCCTGTTTTCTGCAGAACTACTAATTATAATCCTAATGCCTATATAAATTAATATAGATAATAAAGCAACAATTGCAAAATTTCTAAGAGCAAAATACCATTTTGTAATAGTTGGTCTTAAAGTCAATGCTGATGATGTTTGTTCTTTTGATTCCCCAGATGCATTTTCTATATTATCATACTCATTTGGATTAAAAAAGTTAACATCTAATAACGCTATTTTATTTGAAAAAATTGTGCTTGGATCAATTGCAAACATTGGTAACTTTAAATTTGGAGGTAGCGCTTTAGAGCTAAGATAACTAGCTGCCAAGCCTGTTCCAACTGCTATCGTAATACTTCCTACTGCTATTTTTATACCTGCTGCAACTGCTGCTAGACTTAATCCACCAGAAAATGGAGCTCCAACTACTCCTACAACAATAGCAGCTGCCCCAGCTAATAATCCAGCCAATCCACCTATTACACTCGGAATCCAATCATGTTCGTAATGAATAGTTATAAAAGATACATCCATTCCAAACAACATTCTATGCGTTAATTGCACAATTCCATCTGCAATTACTAATAGTAAATCTTTGATTGGTGAAAATAGGGGTCCACCAAGACTTGCTGATGAAATAGTAGGGGCCATAAAATTAAACAATATTACAAATACTATTGCTATTATTATTTTGTACACAAATTTTTTTTCTGTCCAAAATTTCATAATATCCTCCTAATAACTCTGCCTTATATTTTTACTCTTCCTTTGTGCTAATTTATTTAGGTTTGTTTCTACAAACTCAAATTCTTTTGCTGTAGGTTGTATTTGAATAATTGCACTATCTGCACCTACTTTAAGTAACCCTTCACCTTTAAAACAAGTAACTAAAAAGCTAGCTTCACCTTCGCTTAATTTAAATACTTCTTTTAAATATGCAATTTCTGATTTATCTTGTGCTAAAAATAGTTTCGTATCTGATGATGTAAGTACTGCTTGTGCTTCTGGTTTTTCGTAAAAGTCTTGGAACCTTTGTGAAATAATTGCAAGTGATACATTTCTTTTTCTAGCACGACGTGCCATAGTATTTAAGAAATCTACCGCTTCTGGATATGGTAAAAGCATCCAAGCCTCATCTACAAGTACCCTCTTTTTAGCAGCTTTGTTTTTATCCTCACTGTTTTTCTTTACGTATTTTTCCCAAATCCAAGCTAGTAATATTTGCTGTGCAAGTGGTCTTGCAAATCTTTCTTCTAGTTGTGAAATGTCTAGATTTATAAATAATGTTCCATCTAGTAAATCAAATGTAGATTGTCCATCAAAATATGCCATTTGTCCATCATATTCTCTAATGTATTGTTTCATAACTTTTAGTAAATAGCTATAATGGAAACTGTAGTCTTGGTTTGTGTTGCTTTTAGCTTTTTCCTCAATTCTTTTATACCAAGAGCCTATTGTAGGCATTAGCTTTTTCTCTCTTCCTAGCATGTCCATTCCATTATTTGAAGCTGTATACAAACTGTTTGGATCTGATGTTATACCATGTGCTGCATATTCTTCTGATACAGATTCTGCTATAATTTGTTTTGTAAGTTCGTTTACTTCTTGGCTTCTGGTACTACCCCTTGCCATTGTAAGTAAGGCTTGTGTTACATCCTCTACTTTATTCTCTACATTTAAAACTAGCCTATCCTTACCTGTGATTTCATCTTTTATTACTTCTGTTTCTATATCAAATATGTTTATAACTGTTTTAGAAGTTGGTGAAAGCACTACATTTACTCCACCTAAACTTTCTGCAACTATGCTATACTCACCTTCTGCATCTAGGGCTAAACTTTGTATACCCATAAGTACTGCTGAACGTGATATTAAAGTTTTCATTGTAACTGATTTACCAGCACCAGATTTAGCAAATATAACCATGTTATAATTTGTTAAAGAGTTGTGGAAATTATCAAATAAAATTGGTACTCCAGTTTGTTTATTAATGCCTAGTGGTATTCCAGTTGGATGCCCTACTTCTGATGTTGTAAATGGGAATACAGTTCCCATAGACCTACGGTCAAATGTATGTGTTTTTTTTATTTTATCATCCATTAATGGAAGATTTGACTGAAATGCATCTTCTTGCATTGCCCATGCGCTTTTTACATTTATTAATGATTTTGACATTTCTGTTGCTAATAGTTTTGTATATTTGTTTAAATCTTCTAAACTATATGCAAATAATGTTGCTACAATAGAGGCTTCATAAAGTTTATTAAAGCCTGCTGCAATTTCATCTCTCAATTGTTCTGCCTCTAGCCTTTTTTGCCCTAATGTACTTTCTCTATTAATGTTTCCCCTATCTGCTGCTACAATTCTTTCTGTTTCAAGTTCGTTTATAACCCTATTTAACTCATTTTGTGATCTAGATTCTTGAATTGGATTTATGTAAATTGAAGTATTGATATCCCCAAATAAATACATGTCTCTAAATAATTCTGGGAAAGTACACATTCTTGGAAGGCTAGATACAAAGAAACTTCTTGCATATCTTGTTACATTTGATATTATTTCTAAATGATCTATATTACTTGCATCTATTCCAGATGGTGATATTAATTCTTTAATGGTTTTCTTTTTTAAAATTTTATATTCATCTGGCTTTGTATAGTCATTATGCTGATTTTTTAACTCTTTTTCTTGTTGTTTGCTTTTTTTGCTCATTTTCTTTTGTACCTCCTTCTTCTAATGTTTTTTTAGGTCTACCTTTCCTCTTTTGTTCCTCTTCTACTTTTTCTATTGCCGAAGTTGCAATATCATTTCCTATAATATTTCTATTTTGTTCTATAATCATCTTTGCCATTTGATCTACTAAATTTTCTCTTGCCGCCTGCTTTCTTTCTAATTCTTGTTGTTTATCGGATTTAGCTTCTATTACCTTTTGATTTGCCTTTTCAAAAGCTTCTTTTTGAATTTTTTCATCCAATGCCCTTATCTTTTTATCTACTACATCTGGTGCAGTTGAATATAGTTCATCATATCCTGACTGCATTGCTCTATCTACGCCGTAAATTTCTGCATCATCACGGTTATACGCTACATATAATAAATCTACTAATTCGTTTGAATTTAGTACTTTTCCATTTACTCCACATACTGATAATGTTCTAATAATTGATTGTGCTCTTGTATATAATTCAGAAAAAGCTAAATTTCTAATTTCTTTTTTATCAAAGTTGTTATCGCCTAATTCATCTGGATAATATGGAATTACTACATAATACTTTTGGTTTAAAACATTTTTATTTAAGCTCATTCTTTCAGTGTTATAAATAATGTCTTTACCGTACTCATAAAGGTTATTTGCTTTTGTTAACTCGTAAAATGCTGCATTTAATTGTTCGTCTGTATATCTTCCAGAACTTACCATTTGTTCGTATTTTCTTTTTTCTTTTTCTAGATTTTGTTCTATTTCACTTACTTTATCTCTATAAGTTTGAATACTTTTATCTAGGTTAATAGTTCTTGTTTGGGTATAAATTTGTATTGGATGCCTTAATGTGTTTAAAAATTGTATAAAACCTTCTTCTACTGCGTTTTTTTCTACCTCTGACATTAAATCATAATTAACACCTTGACATTCTACTACCATAACATATTTGCTATCGTTTTTAATGCAAATCATGTTATCTTCTATTTTATCAAATTCCATAAAGTCAAAAACCGATTCTGTTTTATATGTTTTAGTAGTTTTCGTATTTTTTGTATTGCCATCTTGTTCTGTAACTTTATTTGGTTCACTTTTTGTTTTAGATTTAAAATATAGTATACAAAAGACTGCTAGTAATATAAACATTACTATTAGTACAATCATTATAAGCACTTCAAGCATATTAATCATTATTTTTTCCCTCCCTATACACATATACTTTTTTACCAGATGTCTTAAACTTAAATGCCCTCATAATTATATCGTCTATGTTTTCTCCACCTGTTTTTTTAGTGAACTCAAATTTTCCAAGCTCTGGCATTTTTAGTGTTCCTATACAAAATCCAATTAAGGCAAACACTGCTACTATAATTATTCCTACCATAGTCATATTAAACGCTGAAAGAATAAAATAAAACAATAACCCTATACCAGCGGCTACTACAGTATATATTAAACTTTTGGTAGTAAAAATAAATAAAATTCTGCCCTCACCTTTAACATTTCTAGGTAATTCATATGTACCCATTATTTAGCTTTCCTCCTTTGTTTTATTGCATAATTACTCAACCTAACTATACTTATATATTATTATAGCAAATAATATCGAAAATTGTAACCCATAAATAAAAAAAAGTGCATTTTCATGCACTTTTAATATTTTTGTAATGTTTATGTAACATTATTGTAATATTATCTACCAATTCCTGTAGCTAAATTTACTACTACTTTAGTCCTGAAGCTAAATTTACTACGACTTTAGTAATAGCTGAAGCACCAAAAATTAATATGGCACCAACCAAATATGGAATCATTGTTTTTTTGTATTCAGCCTTTTCTGAAGCGCTACCTAACATGTATTTAATACCTAATATTAATAAAATTATAACTGCTACTACAACACCTACAGTTGTAATTACACCAATAATTTTATTTCCTATGTCAGTAACATCCTGTTGTGCACTTGTGCTAGTACCAGTTAAACCTTCTGCTATACTTCCTGCATCTACCGCCTTACAAACTGTTGCCATTGTTGAAACTAGCATTAATACCATTAACATAATTCCAATTATTTTTGTAGATTTTTTCATAATATCCTCCCTTTCATTTTATATAATTTATATAATAATGTTTCATAGTTGAAACAATTTTAAAATCATTGTTTATCTTAATATAATAATTACCAATCTCCAAATACCAAATGCTGAAAATATAACTATGCACCCTATTACAAATGGTATTAAAGATTCTTTAACTTTTACTTTTTGTTCTACACTACCTATAATAAATTGTATACCTAAAATAACACCCCAAAGGACTGCAATACCAGTTCCCACGATTAATAAGGTATTATATATAACATCAGACGTGTCACTTAACGCTTGCTGATTAATAGTATTTCCTGCTCCTTCCTTGCCATTATTTACAAAGTTTTCTGCTCCAGTTATTATATTACTTATACTAATACCTTTTACGATATTATTACTATATATAAAAGTAAAAATTAATAATGTTGTTAGTATTACAAAAAATATTTTTTTTACCATAGTTAAATATTCCTTTTCTCTTATTATACTATAAAAGTGGTTAATTTGCAATTATATGCATTAAATTGCTTTTTTTCCATCTATTTTGTTTTACTTTAATTGTAATATTACATTTATCTAACAATATTAATTATACTAAAATTTTATTAATTTTGCAATGATACTAACAAATACCGAACTTGAAAACAATAAAACTGCTCCTATTAAATATGGTATCATACTTTTTTTGTATTCTGCTTTTTCTTCTACACTACCAATCATATATTTAATGCCTAGTATTCCCAAAGTAGCTACTGATATTATTACCCCTATTGTTACAATAGCACCTATAATTTTGTTTATTTGTTTAGTGATTTTATTAGCATCATTATTTGTAATACTACCTGGTTTAAAAGAATTTGGATCTTCTATTGGATTCATAGTTTTTTCATCTAAATATGAATCGGTTGAAAATTCACTACCCATGGTTGATTGAGATCTAGCTGCTGTTTTTATTGTAACTTCAATGGTTGCTTTACTAAATATAGGAGTAGTAAAAATTATAAATATAATTAATATTAAAATAACTAATTTATTTTTTAATTTCATGACTTTCTCCTATCTATGGTATAGTTAAATATTATTATAACCTATTTTTTATATAATTTCAAGTATTATATTATCATATCTTTTACATATTTGTAGTTTTTTCATGAAAATGTAATATAAATGTAACATGAATGTAATAAAAAAATAGCAAAAATCCCACTAGGGATTTTGCTATTTTAAATTTTGTTTATATTTTTTTGTAATAATAAGTATTATTAAATTACCTTATGCTTGCAGGCTCTGTGGCACTTGCGCATGTAGCAAAATTGTTTTGCTTTTTTCTATTAATTAATTTTATTTGTGTATTATAATATTGTGCTATTAATTCATCTAGCTGAACACTAATTTCATAAGTAACACTATAATCTTTTTCATGAAGTATGCTTTCATTTAATTTTTCTCGAAGTTTACAAATTTCATCATTTAACATACATACCACTCTCCTTTTTTCTTGTTTTTATCTTTTGTATATAATTAAAATACCATATTTTTACAAATTAGTCAACGGTTTTGTCCTTATTTTGTAGCATTTTGCTGATTTTTCGTATGCCATTTTTCTTATTTTTTCGATTTTTTTTGACGTTTTTCTACAAATTATTTGTTTAACTTCCATATTTCTATAAAAAACAAGCTAATATAACATGTCAAAAAACAAGAAAAGTTTAAAATAAGAACATAAATTTTTTGTTAACAAACCTTTACTTTTTAATTTAGTATAAGGATTATTTTTTAATAATTTACATTCTTACTTATAACAATATTATTTATTTGGCTCAATAATAGATAATATTTTATTTTCTTCTTTAAAAATGTCTTTTAATATTTCTTCTGCATATTCTTTTGTTACAGTTTCAAACTGTTCAATGTAGTCAAAGCTTTGAACTTCCTTCATTGTGTCTGCTAAAAACATTCTTGCAATATCTCCCACACTATTGTATTCTATAACATAATTGCCATAAACTTTTCTGCTAATTTGCTCAAAATATTCAGCATTTAATCCTTCTTGTTTCATTTTTTCTATTTCTTGCATAATTCCTTGTTCTATTTTGCTTGGGTCTTTTGAAGTTCCTGATATTAAAACATGTGCATATTGGCTACTAAATTCGTAGTCAAAACTTGGCTGGGATAAAAGCAGACCTTCTTTATAAAATTTATCATATAGTTTTGAACTTTTACCAATAATCATGTTTAGTAATATTTCTATTGCTATATGTTTTTTTACTCTTTCTTCTTTTCTATTTTCTATATCTTTAAAGCCCATCATAAATATTGGTGTGCTTACTTCTAGTTTTTCTTTTTTAAAAGGCTTGTTAATTTTCGTTTCCTTTGGTGGGTATATTCTTTTAATTTCTCCTTGATTTTCTTTTGGCAATAAACGTTTTTTTATCTCCTCTATTAAGTCTTCTGGAACAAAGTTACCGCATACTACCATTGTCATGTTTGATGGATGATAAAATGTGTTATAGCATTTATATAAAACGTCAGGTGTTATTTTGCTAATTGATTCTATTGTGCCTGCAATATCTATTTTTATTGGATTTTCTTCATATAAGCAGTCCATTGCATTCATATATAGTTTCCATGATGGGTCATCATCATACATATTAATTTCTTGACCTATAATGCCCTTTTCCTTTTCTACATTTTCGTCTGTAAAATATGGATGCTGAACATAGTCCATTAGTTCATTTAAGCCTTCTTCAAAATGATTTGTACATTCAAAAAGATAGGCTGTGTGATCGTTTGTTGTATATGCATTTGCATCTATTCCAAGTGCCATTAAAGTATCTAAACTGTTTGTACCATTAGGTTGTTCAAACATTTTGTGCTCTAAAAAGTGTGCTACTCCGTCAGGAATAAATACTTCTTCACCTGTTTTTGGCATAATAAATCTGTTATCTATTGATCCAAAGTGTGTACCCCATATTATATATTTCTTTTTTGTGTTTTTCTTTGGGATTATAATAACTGTTAGCCCATTTGGTAATACTTCTACATACGCTTTTTCATCAATTTTTGAACTTTCTATAATTTTCATTTTCTATTTTGCTGTATAAACAGCTTTTACCTCCTTTGCTAGTTAATCTTTTAAAAAGTAAATGGTGTTTACATTTATTGTTTTTGCTAAATTAACAATTTCTTCTTTGCTTACATTTTTTATTTTATTTGCATATTCTTCTATGCTAATAAATCTATCTGCTAATTCTTGACCGTAATAGTAAGTAATTTCTGTGTCTTGCTCTTCTGTTATTCCTTCTATTGAAGATAAAATAAGCTCTTTGCTGCTTTCAATATCTTCAGATGTAAAATCGCCATTTTTCATGTCTTCTAATTGTTTTTTTATTATATCTACTGCTTTTTGATAATTTTGAATTTCAATTCCGCATCTTATAAAAATACTGTTTTTGGTTCTGTTATAGCCAGAGTTAGCAGTATATGCTAAACTTTGTTTTTCACGTACATTTTGAAATAATTTTGAGTTTGCCCCTCCACCTAAAATAGCATTATAAACAGATGCAATAAATCTAGAGTTTTCTGCTGTTTCATGTATGTCTAGGCCTAATACTAGTTTACCTTGTGTAACTTGCATGCTTTCTTCTACTACATTTGTTTGAACCTTTTCCTTTTCTTCTGTTGCTTCATTATTAACAACATATTCTGGCTTTCTTTGCTCTAAATTTTGTATATTTTCATTTTGTTTTACAATTTCTTTTATATTACTATTTTTTATTCTTCCTGAAGCGAAAATATCTATTTTGCAGTTTTGTATAAGGTTTTTATAATAGTTATATAAATCTTCTTTTGTAATATTTTCTAAATCTTCTATATATCCAAATTTATATAGACCGTATGGCTTGTTTTTAAACATTTCTTCTATACATCTGTCATAGGCATATTTTGTTTTGTTATCTATTTTTGATTCTATTATTTGCTTTAAATTCTTTTTTTCGCCTTCTACATATTCTGATTTGAAAGTATTGTTTTCTAAATATGGATTTAATACAATATCAAGAATAATATTTAAAGCTTCTTTTACTATGTTTTCTGGCTTTGGCAAAAATTCTTCACTTAAAGTTTCTAAATAAAATTTCATAATATGATTATCGCCTGTTTTTTCAATACCACAGTCAAAACTTGCTCCATACATCATTTCTAGCTTTTTACTAATTTGCTCTTGTGATGGCAAGTTTTTTGTACCCCTTCTTAATACTGCCGCTAAAAGTGCATCTTTTGTTACATTTTCCCTTTTTAGTGGTGTTGCCAAAAAAACAGCATATAAATTGGTTTTATAACCTTCGGTATATATTTGATGAAGAGTAATTCCTTGCTTAATTTCTTCTTTTTGGTAATTCATGCTTTTTCCCTCTTTTCTAATATTTGCTGTAATTATTATAATCTATTTTATTAAAATTATTCAATAGCTTATTTTAAAAAATAGCATAAAAAAAGCAATATATTAGTTTTATAATTTTTGCTAACATATTACCTTAATTTAAACAAAAAGAGGTTAAAAATTGTAATAACTTTTAACCCCTATTTTTTTAAAATTTTCTTTTTCTAGCTGCCTCTGATTTTTTCTTTCTTTTTACGCTTGGTTTTTCATAATGTTCTCTTTTTCTAACCTCTTGCAATACTCCATTTCTAGCGCATTGCCTTTTAAACCTTTTTAAGGCATCTTCTATATTTCCATTATTAACTTTAACTTCTGACATTTTTATTTCCCTCCCTTCAGTAGTTACACTTTAACGTGTGGGATTTTCTAAATATATGTATATATAATTAATACATTTTTTATTATACTAAATATCAGTATACTTTGTCAATATTAAAATAAACTTTTCCGAGTATCATTTTGCAGTTTTGCTAAATATATATCTAATTTTTCTATTGATTTTTAGGCTTGTTTGATATATATTATATGAAGATTAAATTTAAAAAGGAGTTTTATAAATGAAACAATATAGATTAAAAGACTATATTTCTGTTTTGCAAAAAGAAAATTTGATAGATTTTATTCCAGAAAATTTAGATTTAACTACTATAGAAAATACATTTGTTGAAAAGCTTTGCCATAACTCTAAAGAAGTAATTCCAAATACTCTTTATGTTTGCAAGGGGCTTAACTATAAGCCTGAATATTTGGAAGAGGCAGTTAAAAATGGTGCTGTTTTTTATGTTGCAGAAAGAGGCAATGTAACAATGCCTAATTTTCCACATATAGTGGTAAATGATATTAGAAAAAGTTTGGCAGCACTTTCTTGTATGTATTATGACTACCCTGCAGAAAAAATTAATATGATAGGATTAACTGGCACAAAGGGTAAATCTACCACTGCATATTATATTAAAAGTATTTTAGATAACTACATGAAGGAAAAGGGTATGCCTGATACTGCTATTCTTTCTTCTATTGATGCATACGATGGCAAAACATGTAAGGAATCATTAATTACAAGCCCTGAATCTATTGATATTCAGGACCATATAAGAAATAGTGTTGACTGTAATATGCAAAATTTAGTTATGGAAGTTAGCAGTCAAGCTTTAATGCTAAATAGAGTTCATGATATATATTATAAAGTTGGGGTATTTTTAAATATTTCGGAAGATCATATAAGTAGTATTGAACACCCTAGCTTTGAGCATTATTTTAACTGTAAATTAAAATTTTTGGACCAAGTGGAAACTGCATGCGTGAATTTAGATTCTGATTATATTGATACTATTTTAGAACATAGCAAAAAAGCAAAAAAAGTTGTTACATTTAGCACTAAAAATCCAAATGCTGATGTATATGCATATAATGTGCAAAAGCAAGGTCTTAATACAATTACTTTTAGGGTTAAAACTTCAAAGTTTGAAGAGGACATGCTTATTAGTATGCCTGGTTTATTTAATGTGGAAAATGCTGCTGCTGCTATTAGTGTTGCTATTTGTTTAGATATTCCTTTTAAAAATATTTATGAAGGTTTAAAAGTTGGAAAAGCTAGTGGCAGAATGGAATCACATGTTAGTAAAGATGGTAGTATTATAGTTATTGTAGATTATGCGCATAATAAGTTAAGTTTTGAAAAGCTATATGAATCAACTAAAAAAGAATATCCTGATAAAAAAATTGTTACTGTTTTTGGTTGCCCTGGCGGAAAGGCACAGCTTCGTAGAAGGGATTTAGGAACCTTGGCAGGTAAAAATTCTAATATTTCTTATTTAACAGCAGAAGATCCCGGTCCTGAAGAAACATTAGATATATGCAAAGAAATTGCAGGGTATATTAATAAAGAGCATGGAAACTACAAAATTATAGAAGATAGGGGCGAGGCTATAAAAAATGCCATTTTAGAAAATCCAAATAGTGTTATTTTAATTACTGGTAAGGGAAATGAAACTAGGCAAAAATTTGGTAAAAAGTTTATGCCTTGCCTTACAGATACAGAGTATGCAACAGAGGCATTAGAAGAATATAATCAAAAAATATCTTAAAAAATAAAAATCTTATTTCTAAACGAAATAAGATTTTATTTTTTATTATTGTGTTTATTCAGCAGTTGTTTCAGCTGGTTCTTCCTCATTTTCTTCAGTATTTATATGTGTGTTTCTATATACTGGAAGTCCTGTTCCTGCTGGAATTAATTTACCGATAATTACGTTTTCTTTTAAGCCAATTAATTCATCTACTTTACCTTTAACGGCAGCTTCTGTTAATACCCTTGTTGTTTCTTGGAATGATGCTGCTGACAAGAAACTATCTGTTGCAAGTGATGCTTTTGTAATACCAAGTAAAATACGTTTTCCTGTTGCTGGCTTTTTGCCTTGTGCTATTGCTTCTTCATTTTTGTCATTGAATTCATGAACATCCATTAATGAACCTGCAAACATGTCAGTTTCTCCGTTGTCTTCTACTCTTACCTTTTTAAGCATTTGTCTTGCAATTACTTCAATGTGTTTATCATTAATATCAACACCTTGATTACGATAAACCTTTTGAACTTCTTGAATTAGGTAATCATAAACGCCTTCTGGTCCTTTAATTAATAAAATTTCATTTGGATTTATAGCACCTTCTATTAAAGGATCTCCTGCTTCTACAAAGTCACCATCTTTAACACGTAATTTAGATCTAAATGGTATTGTGTATGTTTTAGAGTTATCTTTTGATGTAACAATAACTTCTTTTTTCTTCTTGTCTTCTGATATTTTAACCACACCATCAATTTCAGTAATTACGGCTAATCCCTTTGGTTTTCTTGCTTCAAATAATTCTTCAACTCTTGGAAGACCTTGTGTAATATCTGCTACACCTGCAACACCACCAGAGTGGATAGTTCTCATTGTAAGCTGTGTACCTGGCTCTCCAATAGATTGAGCAGCAATGATACCAATAGATTCACCAATATTTACTTCATCACGTGTAGCCAAGCCCATACCATAACATTTACGGCATACACCATGTTTTGTACGGCAACCTAGAACAGAACGTACTGGCACTTTTTCCATTCCAGTTGCTATTATTTTTTCTGCTATTTTTTCTGTAATCATTGTGTCTGTGTCTACAATTACTTCTTTTGTTGTTGGATCTATAATTGTTTCTAATGGATATCTACCAATTAGTCTTTCTTCTAGTTTTTCAATAATTTGGTTTCCATCTTTAATATCTGATAGAACAAATCCCTCATGTGTTCCACAGTCATCCTCACGAACTATAATGTCTTGAGAAACATCAACTAACCTTCTTGTTAAGTAACCAGAGTCTGCTGTTCTTAAAGCAGTATCTGCTAAACCTTTTCTAGCTCCATGTGCTGAAATAAAGTATTCTAGTGCATCTAGTCCTTCACGGAATGATGATGTAATAGGAATTTCTACTGTTTTACCTGTTGTACTTGCCATTAATCCACGCATACCAGCAATTTGCCTTAATTGGTTTAAGTTTCCGTCTTGCTCCAGACTGGCTCATCATATATACTGGGTTTAATTCTTCGAAGTTGTTTTTCATAGCTTCTGTAACATCATCTGTTGCCTTTTCCCAAATTCTAATAACAGAGTTGTATCTTTCATCGTTTGTAATTAAACCACGTTTATATTGTTTTAATACATTGTTTACTTCTTCATTGGCAGCTTTTAAAATTTCTTGTTTAGCTGGTGGTACTTTAACATCATCTACAGAAACTGTAATACCAGCTGTTGTAGAATGTTTAAAGCCCATTGATTTAATATAATCTAGTAACTCTGCTGTTGCACTTAAACCATTGCTATTAATTGATTTTGCAATAATTTTTCCTAGTTGTTTTTTAGCAACTGTAAAGTTAATTTCTGGCTCTAATATATTTTCTGGTTTGCTTCTATCTACAAAACCTAAATTTTGTGGCATACCTTCATTATATATTAATCTACCTACTGTTGTTTCTACTTTACGTGTAACAAGCTTTCCATCTATTTCTTTTTGAATTCTAACTGTAATTTTGCTATGCAAACCTAAATCATGGTTTACGTATGCAATAACTGCTTCATCAGGTGATGAATAATAGTTTCCTTCTCCTGGTTCGCCTGGTATTTCCATTGTTAAATAATAGCTTCCTAAAATCATATCTTGAGTAGGTACTGTTACTGGCTTACCATCTTGTGGTTTTAAAAGGTTATTTACTGAAAGCATTAAATACCTTGCTTCTGCTTGTGCTTCTGGTGATAGTGGTAAGTGAATAGCCATTTGGTCACCGTCGAAGTCAGCATTAAATGCAGTACAAACTAATGGGTGAAGTTTAATTGCTCTACCTTCTACTAATACTGGTTCAAATGCTTGAATACCAAGCCTATGAAGTGTTGGAGCACGGTTTAAAAGTACAGGGTGATCTTTAATAACATCTTCTAATATATCCCATACTTCTGGTCTTAACCTTTCTACCATTCTTTTTGCATTTTTAATATTATGTGCTATACCACGTCCTACTAGCTCTTTCATAACAAATGGTTTAAATAACTCTACTGCCATTTCTTTTGGCACACCACATTGATATAGTTTTAGTTCTGGTCCTACAACTATAACAGAACGTCCTGAATAGTCAACACGTTTACCAAGTAGGTTTTGACGGAATCTACCTTGTTTTCCTTTTAGTAAGTCTGATAAAGATTTTAAAGGTCTGTTTCCTGCACCTGTTACAGGTCTACCACGTCTACCATTATCTATTAAAGCATCTACAGCTTCTTGTAACATTCTTTTTTCATTACGTACAATTATTTCTGGTGCACCTAATTCTAGTAACCTTTTTAAACGGTTATTTCTGTTTATTACTCTACGGTATAGGTCGTTTAAGTCTGATGTAGCAAATCTACCACCATCTAATTGTACCATTGGTCTTAAGTCTGGTGGAATAACTGGTATTACATTCATAATCATCCATTCTGGCTTATTTCCAGATAATCTAAATGATTCTACTGTATCCAACCTTTTTACTAATTTAGCCTTTTTTTGCTCACTTGCTTTTTCAAGTTCTTTTTTAAGCTTTTCTGCTAATTTTTCTACATCAATTTCTTGTAATAGTTCTTGAATTGCTTCTGCACCCATTTTAGCTTTGAAAGAACCTCTACCATATTTTTCTTCTGCTTCATGATATTCTTTTTCAGATAATACTTGGCATTTTAATAAATCTGATGTACCTTTATCTGTTACAATGTATGATGCAAAATAAATTACTTTTTCTAGGCTTCTTGGTGATATATCAAGCATTAATCCTATTCTACTTGGAATTCCTTTAAAATACCAAATATGTGCAACTGGAGCTACAAGTTCAATATGTCCCATTCTTTCACGTCTTACTTTTGATTTTGTAACTTCTACACCACATCTGTCGCAAACAATTCCTTTATATCTTACTCTTTTATATTTACCACAGTGACATTCCCAGTCTTTAGTAGGTCCAAATATTCTTTCACAAAATAGACCATCTTTTTCTGGCTTTAATGTTCTATAGTTAATGGTTTCTGGTTTTTTTACTTCGCCTTTTGACCATTCCCTTATTTTTTCATCTGATGCTAATCCTATTTTAATTTTGTCAAAAATTTCTAATTCATCCACGTTTTTAGCCCCCTATATTTCATTTTTTTAATAGGTTTTACCTTTTTCCTATCTTTGGTTTTCGTAATCTACTACTTAAAATAATTTACACCGCTGTACAATTCCTTTTTGTAATTATTTTTTAATGATTACGAAGGCTATTAAATTATTCCTCCTCATCATCAAGTAAATCTTGATCATTTAAAAGGTTATCTTCACCTAGGTCTGTATCATCTAGTAAAATTTCTTCGTCATCTAAATCTGCAAACAATGCATCACTTTCTTCAGAATCTTCTAACATTTCTCCGTCATCTTCGTTTGCTTCTATATAACCATCTGATAGCTCTGTTTCATCTACAACTTGTTCTTCCATTTTTCTGCTATCTTCAATACTGTTAAAGTCAATACCGTCTTCAATGTTTTCTTTTAGTTCAAGCTCTTTATTATCTTCAGAAAGTAGCCTTACATCTAAACCTAATGACTGAAGTTCTTTTATTAATACTTTAAATCCTTCTGGAACACCTGGTTCTGGTACGTTTTCGCCTTTTACTATTGCTTCGTAAGTTTTTACTCTTCCTACAATATCATCTGATTTAACTGTTAACATTTCTTGAAGTGTATATGCAGCACCATAAGCTTCTAGTGCCCAAACCTCCATTTCACCAAAACGTTGTCCACCAAATTGTGCTTTACCACCTAATGGCTGTTGTGTAACTAATGAGTATGGTCCAGTTGAACGAGCATGTATCTTATCATCTACTAAATGGTGTAATTTAAGCATATACATTACACCTACGGTAATTGGGTGATCAAAAGGCTCACCTGTTCTACCGTCATATACTACTGTTTTACCATCTTCACGAAGTCCTGCTTTTCTAAATAATTCTTTTATTTCATCATCTGTTGCACCGTCAAATACTGGTGTTGCAACTTTAATGCCAAGTGCTCTTGCTGCCATACCTAAATGTACTTCTAGTACCTGTCCTAAATTCATACGTGAAGGAACACCAAGTGGGTTTAATACTATGTCTACTGGTGTACCATCTGGCATAAATGGCATATCTTCTTCTGGTAATATACGTGAAATAACACCTTTGTTACCATGACGTCCAGACATTTTATCACCAACAGATATTTTTCTTTTTGTTGCAATGTAGCAACGAATTACTTGGTTTACCCCTGGTGCTAATTCATCAGAATTGTCTCTAGTAAATATTTTAACATCTACTATTGTTCCTGCTTCACCATGTGGTACACGAAGTGATGTATCTCTAACTTCTCTAGCTTTTTCGCCAAATATTGCACGAAGTAGCCTTTCCTCGGCAGTAAGCTCTGTTTCGCCTTTTGGTGTAACCTTACCAACTAATATGTCTCCCGGTCTTACCTCTGCACCTATTCTTATAATACCGTTTTCATCAAGGTCTTTTAAGCTATCATCACCAACGTTTGGAATATCACGTGTAATTTCTTCTGGACCTAATTTTGTATCACGACATTCGCAGTCGTATTCTTCAATGTGAATAGATGTGTATACATCTTCTTTAACTAATCTTTCACTAATTAAAACAGCATCCTCATAGTTATAACCTTCCCATGTTGTAAAGGCAATTAGCACATTTCTACCAAGTGCCATTTCTCCATTTTTAGTAGCTGGTCCATCTGCAATTAGTTCTCCTGCTTTTACTCTTTCACCAACACTTACAACTGGTCTTTGGTTAATACAAGTACCACCATTGGTTCTTTTGAATTTTCTTAAATGATATACATCTAGTTCATCTTTTTTATTTCTAATTTGAATTTCGTCACCAGTTACCTTTTCAACAATACCATCATTTCTTGCCATAACTGTAATTCCAGAATCTCTAGCTGCTCTATATTCAATACCTGTTCCTACAATTGGTGCTTCTGGCATAAGTAGTGGAACTGCTTGACGCTGCATGTTTGCACCCATTAAAGAACGTTTTGCGTCATCATGCTCTAGGAATGGAATCATAGCTGCTGCAACTGATACTAATTGTTTTGGTGATACATCTACAAAGTCTACTTGGTCTTTATCTACCATTGTAATTTCTTCTCTGTGACGTACACGAATTCTATCGTTTATAAATTTGCCTTTTTCATCTACTGGTTCAGATGCTTGTGCAATAATGTACTTATCTTCTTGGTCTGCTGACATATATACTACTTCATCTGTAACCTTACCTGTTTTGTGGTCTACTTTTCTATATGGTGTTTCAATAAATCCATATTCATTTATAATAGCAAATGATGAAAGTGCTGAAATTAGACCTACGTTTGGTCCTTCTGGAGATTCTATTGGGCATAACCTTCCATAGTGTGTATAGTGAATATCACGAACTTCAAATCCTGCTCTTTCACGAGAAAGTCCTCCTGGGCCTAATGCTGAAATTCTTCTTTTATGAGTAAGTTCTGAAAGTGGGTTTGTTTGATCCATGAATTGTGATAGTTGTGAACTTCCAAAGAACTCTCTAATAGAAGATGTAATTGGTTTTGTATTGATTAATGTTTGTGGAGTAACTACATCTAGGTCTTGAATTGTCATTCTTTCACGAACTACTCTTTCAAGTCTTGTTAAACCAATTCTAAATTGATTTTGAAGTAATTCTCCAACGCAACGAATACGTCTATTTCCTAAATGGTCAATATCGTCTACATTTCCTAGACCATGTTCTAGGTTTAATAAATAACTAATTGATGCAATAATATCTTCGTTTGTAATATGTTTTGGATTTAATTCATCCATTCTTTCTTTAATAACATCATGTAAATCTTTTTTATCAGTAGTGTCTATAATAGATTTTAAAACCCCATAGTTTACCATTTCTTTAATATGTAAGTCGCTTAAGTCTACCTTTGGTAAAATGCTATGAATGTTAACTGTACCATTACCAATAACTCTAACTGGTTTATCTTCTACTTTAAGATCTACTATGTTTATACCACTATTTTGAATAGCTATTGCTACATCTTCAGATATAGTGTTATCTTTTTCTACTAATACTTCTCCTGTTTCTGGATCTACTATGTTGCTATAAGCTATTCTTCCAGTAATTCTAGCAGCTAGGCTTAATTTTTGATTAAATTTATATCTACCTACTTTTGCTAAATCATATCTTCTTGGATCAAAAAATAATCCATTAAATAAGTTCCTAGCAGCGTCTGTTGTTGGAAGCTCACCTGGTCTTAATTTTTTATAAATTTCAACTAATGCTTCTTCCTGGGTTTTTATTGGGTCTTTTTGAAGTGTAGTCATTAATTTGTTTTCTTCTCCAAAAAGCTCTGTTATTTGTTCATCTGTAACTAAACCTATTGCTCTTAATAATGTAGTAACAGGTATTTTTCTTGTTCTATCCACTCTAGCATAAAATACGTCATTGCCATCTGTTTCATATTCTATCCATGCGCCACGAATAGGCATAACAGTTGAAGTATAAATTCTTCTTCCTGTTTTTGGATCAAAATCTTCTGCATAATAACATCCCGGTGAACGTACTAATTGGCTAACTACAACCCTTTCTGCACCATTTATAATAAAGGTTCCGCTATCTGTCATAAGTGGAAAATCGCCAAGATAAATTTCTTGCTCTTTAATTTCACCTGTTTCACGATTAATAAGCCTTACCTTTACGTGTAACCTAGTAGCATATGTAGTATCACGTTCTTTGGCTTCTTCTAATGTGTATTTTGTTTTTTCTTCCATGTAGTAGTCTAAAAATTCAAGAACTAAATTTCCAGAATAGTCAACAATTGGTGAGATGTCTCTTAATACTTCGCCTAGGCCCTCTTCAATAAACCAATTGTATGAATCTTTTTGAACTTGAATTAAGTTTGGCATTTCGATTGAATCGCCGATTTTTGCAAAAGTTTTACGAGAACACTTCTCGTGTTTAATTTCCTTTAACAAAAAAATCACCCCTAAAAAATATTAAGCAGAAAAAAATATATATATTAAATAAAAAGTCCTTCTTGTTTCTATAATTGGTTTACATGGCAAGCTGTTTTCTGCTTTCAAAACCCTTTACCCCGTAAGCAATAATAGAACAATTCCTCTTTTTATTTAAATTAACATAAAGAAACTCAAAAAGCAACAAAAATACGGTTGGCACTTTTCTTATTGCCAACTGTTACTTTGCCTTTTAAATATGAACCTTATTTGATAATAATTTTTTTATTTTAACCACCCTTTTAATATAATTTGCGATTAAAACACATCTGTTATAGTATATCATGTTTTGTACTAGCATGTCAACGCTAAATTTGCAATTTCCGTAAGTTTTTTTAAATTTTTATAATATAATTGAAATATTTTTTATGTTATAGTAAAATAAATTTGCTCAAAATTATTGCAATAGAAGAAAGGAAAAAGTTATGCCAGTTATATTAAAATATTTAATTACATTTATTGTAGGTATGGTACCAATTATCGAATTAAGAGGAGCTATTCCAATAGGTGTTGGAATGGGGCTTTCATATTTTGAAGCTTTTATTTGTAGTTTTATTGGAAATATTTTACCAATATATTTTATTGTAAAATTTATTCGCCCACTTTTTGATTTTTTTGGAAGATGGAAACCTTTAAAGAAAATTATTGACTGGGCTTCAGAAAAGGCAACAAGAAATATTGAAAATAACCCACGTTTGCAAAACTTTACAGCACTTGGTCTATTTTTGTTTGTAGCAATTCCACTTCCTGGAACAGGAGCTTGGGTTGGCTCACTTATTGCAAACTTTTTAAATTTACCACCAAAAAAAGCAATTCCACCAATTGTACTAGGTGTACTAACTGCTGGAATTATTGTTCTTACAGTAACTGCCGTTTCTTTTGGTGGAATTAAATATTTATTTTCTGCAGGATAAAACAAATTATTTTTATATTTTTTATAGGAGGTGTAAATAGATGATATTATATATTTTAATTGGTATAGTAGTTATAATTGCTATATATGTTTTAGTTGAATACAATTCTTTTATAAAATTGCGTAATCGCGTGAAAGAAGCATTTTCTACAATGGATGTTTACCTAAAAAAACGTTGGGATTTAATTCCTAATCTTGTAGAAGTAGTTAAAGGATATACGAAATACGAAAGTGATGTTTTAGAGGAAATTGTAAAATTAAGAACTTCTTATGATAAAATGTCAATACCAGATAAAATTGATTCTAATAATCAATTGGTAGGTGAATTATCTAAAATAATGGCAGTTGCAGAAAATTATCCAGATTTAAAAGCTAGCCAAAATTTTTCTGATTTAACACGTCAGTTATCTACCATAGAAGATGAAATTGCTAATTCAAGAAAATATTATAATGCTGTTGTAAGAAACTTAAATACAAAAATAGAAATGTTTCCAAGTAATATAATTGCAAAAATGTTCAATTTTAAATTGTCAAAAATGTTTGAAATAAATGATGATGAAAAAAATAATACAAAGGTGGAATTATAAAGTGAAACAAAGGATAATTTTAAGTATATTTATTTTTATTTTATTATTATGTCTTTTTATACCCAATAAAACTCTTGCAATTACCAGCATGGGTGGATATACTATAGAATCTTATGATATTAAGATGATAGTTAATGAAAATAATACTTTTGATATAACCGAAACCATAACTGCTAATTTTTCTGGATATGACAAACATGGTATATTTAGAAAAATTCCTTTAAGGAATAAAATAACAAGATTAGATGGAACAAAGTCTAATAATAGAGCAGAAATTTCAAATATAAGTGTAAGTGAACCATATACAACCTCAAATGAATCTGGCTATAAAGTACTAAAAATTGGTAATAGTAGGCAAATTATTTCTGGAAGAAAGACATATACAATTAAATATAATTACAATATTGGCAAAGATCCGCTTAAAAACGCAGATGAATTATATTTTAATTTAATTGGAGATGAATGGGATACAAATATTAACAATGTAACATTTACTATAATAATGCCAAAGGCATTTGATAAATCAAAATTAGGATTTTCAAGCGGTTATAGAGCTTCAACAAATAGTTCGAATGTAAATTATACAGTTACTGGTAATACAATAAATGGAGCATTAAAAACGAATTTATATTCTGGCGAAGCACTAACAATACGACTTGCTTTACCTGAAGGATATTTTGTAGGAGCTAGCAATAATTTCGATTTTATAATGTTATTAGAGATAGGAATTTCTATAATATTTGTTATTATTGCATTTGGAATATGGAATAAATACGGAAAAGATGATGTTCCGATTGATACTGTTGAATTTTACCCTCCAGATGGATTAAATAGTGCTGAATTAGGCTTTATATATAAAGGTGATGCTAAAGCAGAAGATATTATATCATTACTAATATATTTAGCAAACAAAGGCTATTTAAAAATAGAGGAATATGAGGAAACAAAATTTAAAATAATAAAATCTAAAAATTTTAAAATTATAAAACTAAAAGAGTATGATGGAAATAATGAAAACGAAGAAATCTTCTTTAAGAATTTATTTATATCAAAAGATGAAGTAACAAAAGATGATTTATATAATAAATTTTATTCGACTATAAATATCATTGCTGGAAATATAACTGAAAAAGGAAATAAAGAAAAAATATTTGAAGAATCTTCAATAATAAGAATACTCTTAATCATAATGATTATTATTATATTTTTATTTATGGGTGGATTATCCGTATTTGACATAGGAGATCCATTAATAATAACAACAATTTTGCTTGTGTTAGCAATGCCATTAGTGTTCCTTTATAAAAAGTCTGATACATTTGGAATAATAATTTCTTCTTTAGCTTTTGTAAGTGTTTCTTTTTTCTGCATGAGAAATGATATTCTTTTAGATGGAGCATATTTAGTAAAATTTATAATTGAAAGTATATGCATTGTTTTACTAATAATATTTTTAGGAATAATGAGAAAAAGAACACCATACGGAACTAAAATATTAGGTAGGATAAAAGGATTTAAAAATTTTTTAGAAACAGTAGAAAAGCCTAAACTTGAAGAGTTAGTTAATGAAGATCCTGAATATTTTTATAATATTTTACCATATACATATGTATTAGGAGTTTCAAACAAATGGATTAAAAAATTTGAGGATATTGCATTACAAGCTCCTACTTGGTATTATGGATATGAAACCTTTGATAATCATTCATTTTATAGATTTATTGGTTCTACTTATTCATCAATTTCAACAGCAATGTTATCAAGTCCTTCTAGTAGTGATGGGGGATTTTCCGGAGGAGGATTCTCTGGAGGAGGCTCTGGCGGTGGTGGCGGAGGCTCTTGGTAAATATACCGTTTTTCGTTTTAAAATATTCTATAAAAATACACTTTTATAATTGAAATAAACTGATGGAAAAATTGTAAATCCATCAGTTTATTTTATATTGTTTTTAAATTCTCTCAAATCCTAGGGTTATTTTAAATAGATCCCCGTCTAGGTATATGTGAAACTTTCCACCTTGAAGCTGTGTTAGGCTTGATGCTATTGAAAGTCCTAGTCCGCTTCCTTCTGTGTTTCTTGATGCTTCTCCTCTAACAAATCTTTGCATTAGTTCATCTGCTGAAATATTTAATTTTTCTTGTGAAATGTTTTTCATTTGGATAACAACACTTTTACTTTGAACTACTACATCTAAATATACCCTTGTATTTTCCATAGCGTATTTGGCTGTATTTGAATAGATATTTTCTAGTACCCTATATAAATACCTGCCATCTGCCATAATTACTGCTGTATCTTTTGGAAGTGTCATAACTTCTTCTAGACCTCGTGCTTTAAATTTATCTTCAAATTCGCCAGAAACCTGCTTTACTAATTCTACAACATTAATTTGCTCCATTTTTAGTTTGATGTTTCCAGAAGACGCTTTTGAAGCTTCTACTAAATCTTCTGTTAACCTTTTTAACCTTTGTGATTTATTGTCCAATATCATTAAATATTCTGTACATTTTTCATTTGGCATTTTTTCTTTTTTTAATAGATCTACATAGTTTATAATAGATGTAAGAGGCGTTTTAATATCATGTGATACATTTGTGATTAACTCTGTTTTTAATCTTTCGCTTTTTAGGCTTTCATTTATTGCATTAGAAAGACCACCTGCAATATCATTTATATAAATAGTCATTTCTTTTAATACACCTTTTTGCTCACTTGGATTTAATTTAATATTTGTATTTCCCTCATAAATACTTTTTAATGCATTTTTTACAGTATCAAA
Source organism: uncultured Clostridia bacterium (assembly GCA_947623555.1). Lineage (GTDB taxonomy): Bacteria > Bacillota > Clostridia > TANB77 > CAG-508 > CAG-273. The sequence continues at coordinate 14,645 of CANQGW010000009.1, read as the reverse complement.
TTCTTTTATTTTACGGTACAAATACCAAAAACTTAAAAAACCTAATGTAAGTAGCATAATGGTATATAAAAATCTTTGGTCGTTACTAGAAGTTAGCACTATAAGTACAGTAAGCATAAATCCCAAAAGGCAAAATCCGCCAAATATTAAGAAAACTTTTATTGTAATTTTTATATCTGCTACTAAATCCCTAACTATTTTATATATTAAATAAATTATAGTTGACTTTATTAATGTATGTGTTTTAATCCTTTTTACGATAGTTTCAACCATCAAAATTGCATCTAAATAAATAATAAATAGCCCTATTCCCATGCATGTTACTTTAAGTGTTATTGATTCTGTTATAGAGGATCCTGCAAATATATAAATACCAAATAATGCCATAGATATACTAATTAAAAATACTATTTCAAGTTTCCATCTATCAAACCAATTTAAATATATTTCGCCCGTTTGTGCTGTTTTCCCAATTCCCTTAAAAATAAAATTTACTAAAAAAACTAAAGCAATTAATGAAACCGGTATTATGAATGCTGAAATTTTATTTAAATTTATTATTAAATTACACTCTAATTTAGAAACAGCATACGCATCATCATACGGAAGATCATTTAGTAAACCAGTATAAGCATTTAAATAACTGCTTTGCTGTATCATATATTCAAATATATTATTATATCTAATATTTTCAAGTGATAAAGAGTTAATACTAGTTTTTACATTTCCCTGTTCGTAATTCCAATAAATTTTATTTTTATTTAATTCTTGTATTATCTCATCTATGGTATCTGTTTTCATGGTATGCTCTAAATTTGTTTGTGCAAATCCAGCTTTTTTATTTATAACCAAATATTTTAAATTGCTACTGTGATTATTAAAATAATATATTGTTCCCTTTTTACCATATATATCTACGTCTGATTGCTTATCATCATATATAGTTATATATGGTGTTGAATTTTCTTCATACATTAATCCTTTATCTGCTGAATTATAAATACTATATACATCTCCTAAATAGACATCTGTAAATAATTCAGTTTCATAATAATTATCAGCATTTTTTATTTGTATATTTTTTTGAACAATTAATATGCTTACAATTGATGATATTAATAAAAGAAGAAATATTGGTACTAAAACATAAGAGATATTTTTAATTACCTTTGCCATACATATTGAATGTTTTTTCATTTTATACCCCCTCTAATTTAATTTTTCTATTTTATACCCAATGCCCCATATTACTTTTAAATATTTAGGTTCTTTTGGATTTATTTCTATTTTTTCTCTGATATGTCTAATATGTACTGCTATTATATTTTCTGCTCCATAACTTTCTTCTTCCCAAACATTTTCATAAATTTGCTCTATTGAATATACTATTCCTTTATTTTTTGTTAGAAATTTTAAAATGTTGTATTCTGTTGGGGTTAGCTTAACCTCTTTTCCCTCTACAACAACTTGCTTTGTATTGTCATTAATAATCAAATCTCCAGAACTATACAAGTTTCCTTCTTCTTGCACTTTATCTGCAATAGAGCCTAAATGAGTATATCTTCTAATTTGTGAATTTACTCTTGCTATTAACTCTAATGGATTAAATGGTTTTGTAATGTAGTCATCTGCCCCATTATTAAGCCCTTCTATTTTATCGTAATCTTCAGATTTTGCTGACAGCATAATAATTGGAATAGATTTATTTTCTCGAATTAAATTAGCTGTTGTAATTCCATCCATCTTTGGCATCATTATATCTAACAAAATTAAGTGTATATTAGGGTTTTCATCTACTATTTTTAAAGCTTGCATCCCATCATAAGCCTTTAAAATGTTGTAACCTTCTTTTCCTAAATATATTTCCACTGCTTTTACAATTTCTTTATCATCATCTACTACTAAAATATTATACATTTTTCTATTCTCCTCTTAACGCAAATTATATCATAGGCTATTAACTTATTTCTACCTTTTGTAGTATAGCATGAATTTATTAAGAAAAAATAATACAAATTATTAAGGTTTCCTTAACATTAATAATATATAACAAAAAAGAGATATAGAAACATTTCTATATCTCGTAAATATGAATTCATATAATTTATATAAATTACAAATTATTTTTTGTTTACTAAATCTTTTAAAGCTTTTCCTGCTTTAAATACAGGTGCTTTAGATGCAGGTATTTTAATTTCTTCTTTAGTTTGTGGGTTTCTTCCCTTTCTAGCAGCTCTTTTTCTTACTTCGAAAGATCCAAATCCAACTAGTTGAACTTTATCTCCTTTAACTAATGCATTTGTTACAACGCTTGTGAATGCGTTTAATGCTGCTTCAGCATCTTTTTTTGTTTCACCTGTTTTTGCTGCCATAGCTGCAATTAATTCTGATTTGTTCATTTAACATTACCTCCTATAAGATTTTTGAATATGTAGACTTATATCTACTAATATCATTATTCGTCATTCTTTTTCAAAATCCTTCTTTTTTTGCTTTTATTTTTTTTAAAGAGTTAGATTTCCCTAGGATTTCTTTTGTTTTAGCTTGTGAATATGTTGAAATTGCTGGGGTTCGAGCTCTCGCATACAACCAAAGGCTTTTTAGAATTTATACTTTATTTTTTAAAGAAACATATTCATAAATTTTTTTACCAAATGGTAGCATATAAATTTCTTCTTTTGAAAAAATTCTTAAAATTATAATTTGAATTAAGTAAATAACAATTCCGCTTATAATTGCTAATATAAGTGCAATTTTACCCCCTACTTTTAATGTTAAATAATTATATAAAATGTTTGATAAAATACCCATTATTATAGTTGCTATTATTGGTTTTATAATAAATTTAGCTTTGCTTAATTTTAAATTAATTTCTTTTTTTAAAGCTATAAATTCAATACTGCTTGCTATTAAATGACATATTACAGTAGCAAAAGCTGCCCCTGCTGTGCCCCCAAGTAAGAAAAACTCTGGATTTATTGGTACTAAAAAACAATTTAAAATTATTTTTACAATTACTCCTACACTTAACGCTAATGCCGGAAGTAACATTCTTCCTAAACCATGTAATGCCCCACTAATAGTTTGTTCTAGCATAATAAAAATAATTCCCATAGCACTAATTTGATAAATAAAACTTCCCGAAGTTGCATTTGGAAATAAAAGTGCTAATATTTGTTTTGCAAACAAAATCATTATTACCATACACGGCATGCCTATTAAAACTGTAATTAATAAAGAAAATGATATTCTTTTTTTGCAAGTTTCCATATCACCCATTGCTTTTGCAGATGAAATAGTAGGAATTAATGCAGTAGAAAACGACATGTTAAAAGACATTGGAAGTGTTACTAATGTTTCTACTTTACCACTTAAAATACCATACTGCGTTTTTGCCATTTCTACTGATAAAAAGTTTTTTAATCCTCTTACTACTGTTATGGAATCCACGTTTTTATTAATAGTGCCTAAAATAGCAGTCATTGACATTGGTACTGATACTGACAAAATTTGCTTTATAGTTTTTCTTATTCTGGTTTGCTTATGATTTACAGTATTTTTAATTTCGTATTTAATTTGCTTTTTTATACTAGTATAGTATTTACATAGGTAAAAAAAGCAAAGAAATGTTGCAAGAGTAGTAGCTAGGTTTGCACCTGCTGCCATTACTGCCGTATTTGTACCTGAAATTATTGCAATAAATTCTACTAAAATAATTGATAGGGCTGTTTTAAAAAGTTGCTCTAAACTTTGTGCATTTGCTGTTACTTTTAAGTTTTCCCTTCCATTAAAATACCCCTTTATAACACACGAAATTGAAACAAGAAAAATAGAAGGTGATAGTGCAACTAATGTTAGCTCCGCTTCCGGAATTTGCAAAAAGTAATTTGCAATATAATTTGCCCCTAAAAATAAAGTAATGCTACATACAAATGAAATAAGCCCAAAAGTTACAAAAGCAATTTTAAAAATACGGTGAGCCCCACTATAGTCTTTTATTGCAATACGTTCTGAAACAAGCTTTGCAATAGCCCCCGGAATTCCTACAGATGAAATTGTTAGAAACAAAGCATATATTTGAAAGCCACTACTATAAATAGCATTACCTTTGTCACCAAAACCTTCCCTATTTGTTAAGTAAAGCTTATAAACAAGTCCTAATACCTTTATTAATATTTGCGAAAGCATCAAAATTAAAACACTTTGCATAAAACTTTGTTTTTGTAGCTTTCTTTTTTTCATTTTATCTCCTTATCAATATTTTCTTTTTAATAAATACGACTTAAAAAATAAATTTATGCCTATTATTTTTGCAAAAACCCTTGTTTTTTTCGCAATTTTATAGGATAATAGATGTAGATATTTTGTAAAATGAAAGCGGTGAAATTTTTGAAACTCATTGATAAATTTTTGAAATTTTTAAAAACAGATAGAAATACTTTTGCAACATATATTTTAGCTTTAATATCTGCTTATATATTAATAGATAGAATGGTTGAATTACTATTTATTATTTTTACTGGTGTAGGTTATTCGTACTGGGGGCCAATTGCATACACACTTGCATTTGCATGTTTAACTTTTGCATTTTTATTTTCTGGTTCTTCAAAATTTGCATCATCAGATATAGAAAAATATAGAATATTCCATTCTTTTATTGTTTGTTTTTATATTTTAGTTGTTTGTGCAGCAGTAGAATGGATAAACCAAATTGCATGGATTGGTCTTTTATCTTTGCCTAATTACGCAGAACTTGCAACAGACTTTTTCTATTTATTTAGGCCAGCTTTTACTGCAATAGCAGTTTATATACCTCTTGTTACTTTCTATAAAGTAATTAAATGGCTTATATTTACAGTACATGACACTAAAGACATTCGTGATTCTATTTTTGATTATGGTGGAATTAGTTTATCACCTAGTAAAGAAGCTCGTGGCGTTTATACATGTGGAATTAAAGTTTGTGTAGATACTGAAAATGGTGAAGATGTATGTATTCCAGAAAGCAAACGTTTTGAATCATTTTTGGTAGTTGGTGTTTCTGGTTCTGGTAAAACTACAATGGTTTATGAGCCAATGCTTGCAAGAGATATTGAAAAGAAATCATTTTTTAAAGAAGTATCTAAAGAAATGGGATTTACAGCATTAAAAACAGGAATTGCTACATTAAATTGCCCTTATGATAATTCATACATTAATGAGCACTTTAATTTAAATATGTTAATTCCTAACCCTGACAAGTTAGATATTTATAAAAAATATATGGATAGAATGATTTTATCAAGTTCTGGCGACAGGATTACTTACCGTAATATGGGTATTACATATATTTCAGCAGAGCACGAATCATTAGAAAACATTGAAAAGGTTGCAAAGAACTTTAATATTCCTGTTAATATTGTAGACCCTAACAGATCTGATTCACCTGGCTTAAACCCATTTGTTTATGAGGATCCTATTAAAACAGGTTTAGCAGTTTCTTCTGTATTAAAGGGATTATTTATACATAGTAGACCAGATACAGAACTTGCTTTTAGGCAAAATGAATCTATTCAAATTATAGAAAATTTAGCTATTTTATTAAAAGAAATGTACCCTCTAGAACATGAAGGGCTTTTACCTAATTTAGAAGATATGTTAAATATGCTTACTAACTTTGATTTAGTTGTAGACATGGTAGAAAAAATGAAGCAAATACCAGAGTTTGTTGAAAAATATCGTATTCTTATTAGATATTTTGAAAATAACTTTTACCCAGAGTCTAGTAACTTATTAAATGCAAAACGTTCTGTTACAACAGCGTCAGCTGAATTAGATAACTTACTACGTTACCCTGGTGTTAAAAGTATACTATGTAACCGTTCTAACAACCTAGATTATGAAAAGGTATTAGCAAATGGTGAAGTAACATTAGTATGTACTCGTAGAGGAGATTTAGGAGAAGTTGCTCACAAAGCTTTTGGATTATTCTTTATATTATTAATGCAACAAGCTATTCTTTCTAGACCAGGAAATGATAGTAACCGTATTCCACATTTTCTTTATATAGATGATTTTCCAACTTATATTTGTAAAGCAACAGAGCCTATTTACACTTTATACCGCAAATATAAAGTTGCTACTGTATTAGATGCACAAAACCTAACACAACTTAAAGGTGACTATTCTGCAGATAACAGAGGAGAATATTATAAGTCATTAATTCTTTCTAATACTGTTAACAAATTTATTTTCGGTAATGCTCTTCCAGAGGATGTTGAATGGTGGCAAACAGCTATGCAAGATAAAAGAGAATGGTCTTGGAAAAATGATTATAACACAGCACCGGATAAAAAAGGCTATGACCAAAAATATGGCGGAATTGAATACAAATGGAAACCTAACTTTACCGCTGGTAAAATTATGTCATTAAAAGGAAAGCAAGTTATTTATAAAGTAAAAGATGCCAAAGGTAAAAGCGTTGTTAATAAAGGTAGTGTAGATTTTATAGAATCTAAATACAAGGAGCCACAAAAATTTAAAAAATATGACTTTTCTAAATTTACTAATGGTATTTCTCAAGAAACAGAAAACTTTGCAAAAAAATTACTTAAAAAGAACAGGGGTAACTACCCAAAAGCTACTTCTAGCAATGATAATTATGATATAGATAGAGAAGTAAACCCTATTCAAACAGATACTTCTGATTCAAACTTTTTATTTGATAACGAGGATGCCATAGTTGTTAATTTAAAAAATAAAAAAAATTAGTTCATAAAAAAAGAATATAAATTGTTTTTTACTTACATACAATTTATATTCTTTTTTAGTTATTTAAATTCCTAATAGTTTTACTGCTATATTTTCCATTTTGTATTTTTTGGTTTCCTCATCTAACTTAAATTCTACTAATGTTTTTTCTAATGTTTCTTCATTTTGCCTTAAGTCTGTTGTAAAATACAAATTTATATTATTAATTTCTAAATTATTCATAACAATAATTTTAAACGTTTCTGCCATATGCTTTTCATCTTCGCAAATTAAAATTAACTGTGGCAAGCTCATATAACCAGAGTCGCCTACTTGAAAATTTTCATAAAAGTCTTTATACAGCTTCATTTTGTCTAATAACTTCTTTTCCCAGTCATTTTCTCTACGAATTACTTCAAATAAAAATTCAAGTGACTTTCCGTTTTTAGTTAATTTTACAGATCCACCGCTTGCTTTGAAAACTTTGCCAGCTTGCTTTGCAGTAAGTGCTGGCTTTGGAGTATATGAGTCAAATGCTTTTACTTTTCTTAAATAAGCAATTAAAGTTTGATTTCCTGCTAACCTTTTTTTAATCATTGGAACAGGTTTTGTGTTATCTGTTGGTTGCCATTTACATTCAACCCCACGTGAATTTAATAAGTATTTTCCCATTTTTTCTAGGCAATAAATACGGTAAATGCCCTTTCCATCTTCAGAGTCAAAGTAATATCTTGTTAATATTTTAGTTTTTACTAATTGCTCTAATTTATTATTTAATTTATCTTGGCTACCTACATCAATATGCTTCCACTCTAGCATTTGAAGTAACTGCCTTGATGTAATAAATTCAAATTCATTTACTAATTCCATAATTGCAAAGTGTATATCATTAATATGACCAATATTAATTCTGTTAATTATTTGGTTCATAGAAACATATCCATCTTTTCCATCAAATACTTTAATTTCACCCTCGCGAATGGCAAATGGTGATACAGTTGCTTTTATTTCATTGTCTTCTACCATAATTTCCTCCTTCTAATCTTGAATCAAAGATTAAAAATTTTAAACTATTCATATTTTAACATAATTTTTGTAGTTTGTCTAATTTTTAAGAAGCATATCCACCTCTGATTTTTTTAAATATCTCCATGTTCCTAGCTTTAAGTCCTTTACTGATAGGCTTCCTATTTTACTTCTATGAAGCGCTAACACTTTTTTTCCTATTGCCTCGCACATGTGCCTTACTTGCCTATTTTTGCCTTCATGTATTACAAGTTCTACTCTAGATATATCTTTTTCTTTATCTATTTTCATAATTTTGGCTTCACATTTTTTAGTAATGTAATCTCCAATATCTACACCATTTTTTAGCTTTTCTATTTCTTCTAATGTAATTATTCCTTTAACAGTTACTTGATATGTTTTACTAATTTCATGTTTTGGATGAGTTATTTTATAAATAAAATCTCCATCATTGCTAAATATTAATGCTCCTGATGTGTACATGTCTAGCCTACCAGCTGGCACTACTTTTTGCTTGATTTTTATTAAATCAATTACCGAGTTTCTGTTAAACTGATCTTTTAGTGTTGTTACATAACCTATGGGCTTATTTAAAAGTATATACACTTTATTAGTTTCATTAGAAATAAGCTTGTTTTCAAAATATATTTGATCTGTTTCAGGATTTATTTTGGTTCCTAATTTAGTAACTTCTTTTCCATTTACCTTTACCTTTCCAGCTAAAATATATTCTTCTGCTTTTCTTCTAGAACATACACCATTACTTGATAAAAACTTTTGTAATCTTTCTTCCATATTTATTAAACTTGTATACCCTTTCTTAAATATTCCAAAACTTCCTCAAAATATTTTGGAAGTGGAGCTTCTAAATGCATTTGCTCATTAGTAATAGGATGTTTAAAATCTAAACTTTTTGCATGTAGCATTTGCCCCTCTACACCAAATTCGTTTTTTCCGTTTGAATATACGCCATCACCAACTACTGGGTGACCTATTTGTGCCATGTGTACCCTTATTTGATGTGTTCTTCCTGTTTCAATTCTAACTTCTAAAAATGTATATCCATTAAACCTTTGTAATACTTTAAAATGAGTAATTGCATTTTTGCCTTTTGCTGTAACAGCCATTTTTTTTCTATCTTTTGTGCTCCTTCCAATTGGCATATCAATAACAGCCTCTTCATCACTAACATTTCCTCTTACTAATGCCAAATAAATTTTTTTAACTTTCCTATTTTGAATTTGATTACTCATATTAATATGCGCCATATCATTTTTAGCAACTATTAATAATCCGCGAAGTATCTTTATCTAGCCTATGAACTATCCCCGGTCTTAATTTTCCGCCTATTCCTGATAACCCTTCACTGCAATGTGCCATAATTGCATTAACCAAAGTTCCATCATAATTTCCCGCTGCAGGGTGCACCACCATTCCCTTTGGTTTATTTATTACAATAATATCATTATCTTCATATATTATATCTAATGGAATATCTTGTGCTTTTATATCTACTTTTTGGGGTTTTAACTTTTCTATTTTAATATTATCCCCTACCTGCACTATATATGAGGTTTTTACTTGCTTACCATTAACTAATACATTACCATCTTGAATTAACTTTTTTATCATAGTTCTAGATAGCTCTGGCATTTTTTTTGCAATATATGAGTCTATTCTTTCTTTTTCTTCTATATTTGTTACTTTAATTGTTTCCAAGTTTTTTCACCTCTTAACTATATTTCTTATTCTGCTTGCCTATCATATACCACAAAATTATCATCACTATATAGTTCTTTATAATTATCATCTCTAGATAAAAACATATTTAACTTTGTTTTTTTACCAGTAATAACATGTGTAATACCATATTCTTCAAATTTATCTTCATAATATGTACTAATATTTGAAATATTAATGTAATCTGAAAAGATATCTCTTCCTTCATTACCATTTACACCATTAAATTCTGGTGCATATAAGTCTGCTCTTGAATCTATAAATACTGGTATTCCTCTAAATAACAAATAGCTTCCATAATTATATTCATTAAATAGTTTTATATTTTCCAAATCTAAATTTTCTATAATATAAGTAGAAGCATTAACAGGATAAGATGCTTGATTTACGTATTCGTTATTTATTTTATTTTTATAGGTTAATAAACTAATTAAAACTACAATTAATATTGTTAAAATTTTTCCAAGAATAGTAGTAACAAACGTAATTGAATTATTAATATTTTCTTTGTTATATTTATTCATTAATTTAACTGCCAATTTTGCAAAAATAAATCCACCTATAATTACAAAAATAGAAATCTGCCTTCTAGACATAAAAGCAAGTAGAGTAAGCCCTGCTAACATAAAAAAGTCACGTAAGTTTGCTTTTGTATCTGTAAAAACTAATAATAAAATAAAAATTGCCACTACTATTAGCATTTGTTCGTTATTAATTAATACTAATGGCTGATGCTCACTTATATTATCTACAGTAGGTCCTTCTATTGTTTTTATTAAATATGTATATGGTGTAGTTCCAAGTGGAGTTAAAAGCCCTGTAAGTATACAAACCAGCATAATAACAATAAGCCATTTCACTTGAGGTTCCTTTTTTAAAATAATTTTGTAGGATTTTTCTCTTCTTTTTTTGGTTAACCTTACTGAATTTTCCTTTTGTAGCTGTAAGCGTGCTATTTTTTCTTGATATTTTCCTATCTGCTCTATATCATTTTTCTTCATCATTTTCTTTAGTTTAATATTATTCCATTTAATTCTGCACCAATAATAAAAGTAAAAGTCATTAATAGATATTAATAAGTATTCTACAATATATGGCAAGTATAGAACAAAATAAAATGGCCAAACTGCGCAATGTAAATTAGCAATTAATATCGGTATAATTAGAAGATAAACTGCATATCTTCTCTTTTTTGTTTTTATAAATTGCTCTATAAATAAAATAGTAAGTACAAATAAAATAAATGTTACTAGCTGTGCTCTTGCTGTAATAAAGTCTTTTAATAAATACATTGTTATCATGGTGATTATAAAAGATATTAATTGGTTTTTGCACAATTTATTATGGGTATAATAAATAACTATACCTAATAACATGCATAATAAAATTGTTGTAATATAAATAGCGCAAAATCCGCCTATTCCAATATTTTCTCCCAATTGGTAAATAAGGTATGTTCCAACATCGTATGCCCAATGTGGATATGTATATGGCAAATTGTCATGCCAAGAAAATGGATCTTGCATATCTATAGACCTATTTTCTACAATATGTTTGCCTATTGCAATTGAATAATATGTATCATTTTGAAATGTAATTGGCGTAAGTGAAAAACAAAAAATTAAAATACAAAAAATAGCAATTACATGAAATTTTATTTTTGTTTTATTAGTCATTTTATAATCTCCTCTATCATGATTCATTTTTCTTTTTTAGTAATTATAACAGATTTATATTTGCTAAACAAGTTTTAAAATACATTTAGTTTTATTAAATTATTTGACAATTTTAAACATTATTTTTATAATTATTTCATGAAGGGAGATTATTTATTATGAATGAAAATAAAAGAATTGCTTTTTGGGATATTTTTAAAGGAATACTTATATTTTTAGTAGTGTTTACTCACTTTTTATATAACTATACCGAGCTTGGCAATGCTAAATATTTAGTAAATATAATTTACTTTTTTCACATGCCTGCATTTGTATTTATTTCTGGATATTTTAGTAAGAAAGAAATTACTTTTAAAAAGGCTTTAAAATATATTTTAATTTATATTATTTTTAATTCAGTTTTTATATTATATACAGCTGTTACAAGTAAGAGCTTATTATTACTTACTCCATTTTTTTCTTATTGGTACATACTTGCACTTGTTATATGGAGAATAATAGCAAAATACTTGCCATGCAATAAATGGTATATTGTTATTCCATTTAGCTTTGTTATTGCTTTAGTTTCTGGCTATTTTTCTGATGTTACTACTGTATTTGCAATGGACAAAGTATTTGGTTTTTTACCATTTTTCTTTATACGGATATTATTTACCTCAAAACTTTATTATTTCTTTTACAAAAAAAAGAAAAGCTTGGGTTTATATAGCAGGCTTAATTATATTTGTATTTACATTGTTTAGTGCTTACTATATTTCACATAGCTTTGATATTCAAAATTATTTGTTAATGGATGGTTATACTAACTCTTTCGATATTTTAATTAGAATGTTAGTTTATTCTATAGCATTTGTAGCAAGTTTTGGTTTGTTTTGCATGGTACCTAGCAAACAAATTAAAGGGCTTAAATTTATAGAAAAATGGGGCAAAAATTCACTTTGGATTTATATGTTTCATAGACCTATTACTTTAGTTTTTGCTAAAATTTACCCTGGTCCTAGCAATTTATATGTGCCAGTTTGTATTGTTTTAGCATTAATTATTACTATAATTTTTAGCTCTGAAAAACTAAATACATTTTTAAATAAATATTTAGATAAAATTGTAAATTATTTAGATAATATTAGGCTAAACAAAAAGGCAATATCATAATTTTAATTTATCTTATTACTACTTTAGAATGCTTTCTATTAAATAAAACTGCCAATATACTAATAAATAGCATATTGGCAGTTTAAAAATAACATATCTATATCTTTAGTTGCATGCTTTTTGGCTGTTAGCAGTGTTCAGTGCTACTTTATATAAAGCACGACACGGAAACCGATGCTAGTACTATCTTTTCTAGTATTCGAAAAGCTACCAATGCGGATAGCGACTGTTCCATCGCTACCGTTGAAATTAAAGCTACCTCCACGAATAACAGCATACTTCGTACTGATAGTTTTTCCATTATGATGTCCATACTCTGTTGTCCACTCCCACATATTTCCTGCCATATCATATATATTTTTTAACTTTGTATTGTCACTTGCTCCTGTTGCCATTTCTATATAATGTTCGTATGTGTATTTTTCATCACTATCATAATTATTATAGTTTGTACCTTCACCTTCCAAAACTTTGTGTGAAGCTGTATATCCAGATGTGAATGTTCCATATTGGTAACTCTTTCCTATACACCATTCCTTACTTGTGTCACCTTCATATTTAATTAAGTGTTCTGCAAATAAACAATTGTCTTCTACTATTTGATTATCTCCTTTACTATTGTTATAGTTTCCGTATTTTATACTATCTTTTTCTATACCACTATAATTACTATCTTGTGATATCCAGGTTACTACCGTGTCCCACGCCGTTCCATCTACTAACTGACTTCTTACTCCGTAAGTATCTCCGCTATACATTCTTCCTGATACTTCTTTAGCATTTATTTGACTTATTAAATTCCATGATTGCACACCTTTTTTACTTACTGGTTTTAAATTACTACCTATATCATTTTTACTTGTTTGATATGTTTTATTATCACTTGAAGCATCTACATAAAAATCTGCATTACTTGGTACTCCTGCTTCATATCTTGCTATATAAAAACCTTTATTTATTTCTACACTTTTTTCATTTTCTGCTTCATCTGTTTCTTCTTTCCAGTCACTATATGCCCTATAACTATATGTGTTCCATCCTGCATCAGCTTTTCCACTTTCACTTTTATCCTCTACACTTTTTCCTACATCATTTTCAGTATTATTATATTCATGTTTTTTATAACTGTCATCTTCACAAGGTACCCACACAAATTCATTTCCTTCGCTATCTGCTATTACTACTCCATTTTCTATTAGTTCTTCTTCTTTTACCTTAAACCCCTTTGGCACGGTCATTGTTTTTCCACTTTCATCTTTTATTTGCTTATTTACAGTAAATATTGTTCCTTTTTGTATTGCCTCTTTTACTGTGTCTGGCAAACTTTCTCTTTCAAACTCTTCTAATTGATTAACTAGTTTTCCTACATCTTCTTGCTCTTGTTGTACTGTTTCATCTGTTTTATCTTTTGCTTTTTGGGCTCCATTTATTATTCCATTTTCTCCAAATACTGCTGTTATACTTACTCCTGCTAATATTAATAAAACCACTATGGTTACTACTAATGCAATTAACGTTATTCCTTTGTTTTTCAACACTTTTTCCTCCTTTGCAGCTTTTCTTTAAGGTATATACTTAAAGAAAATGCAAAAATGCTTGTAAGGCTCTGTTCCACTTAATTACAAGCATTTTTTTAAGTTTAAAAAATGAGGAATTTTTAAAAATATTTTTCAAAAAAATTATATAAAACTTTGCCGTTTTTCTTTGACATTCTAGGCTTTTATTGCTACTATAAATATATAAAAATTTTCTTTAAGTATATACCTTAAAGAAAATTTTTTGTTTTTTGCAGCTAACTTATTATCTTTTTATTATGACATTTTTTCATTATAAAATCAAAAAAAGATGAAAAATGTGAAGTGAAATTTTTAAAATTGTTTGACAATTCTACTTTTTCGTAGTACAATATATGTAGCTTAAAAAGTGACTAAAGTTCTGCACAAGTCATATAGTTAGAAAGAGATGCAATGGAAGAAGGCATCTCTTTTGTTTTACAAAAAAAAATAAAGGAGTAGCAAATGGAAGTTACTACCCCTTTATGATTAGTTATGTACTAATCTTTGCTATGACAATTCTTTTCATTAGCATTCATTGTTTGTTGTTTCTTTTCAGATTCAACAAGCATTTCAACTAACTTCAAGATTAGTTCTGCATTAGTCATATAGCATCACCCCCTTCATTAAAGTTTTCCTTTATGAAAAGGATAGATACATTATACTTTATAGATGCCTAAATTACAACAAAATGAGACTGTATAATATGGTGTGTGAAATATAAAAGCACACCATATTTTTGTGCCACTAAAGGAGGAATAAAAATGAA